>JACREW010000169.1 GCA_016212685.1 Nitrospirota bacterium | reverse complement strand
CCCCTGATGTCATTCTGTTTTAGATTCTCTATTCCCATGTTAGCAATAATATAAGATGCCAAAATGTTGGTCAAGGTAAATTTCACATTCCTGTAAAATCTGATTATGAGAAGGTTAAAATTGATTCTTGGGGAGGCGCACAAAGATAAAATGCGGTAAAGGTGGGGTCTTTTTTTTATCGTTATGATAAACTTTATATTATGACGGCAACCGGGATTTTGTCTTTAGAAACTCTGAATGATTTCCTCTTGAAAAACAAGGGGAAAACCGTGTTTGTAGAGCACGAGGTCAAAAGTCTCTTGAGAAATATGGGATTACCCGTGCCGAAAGGGATATTTATAGATAAAGAAGCCCGACTTCCAGCCATGAGCCATAAACTATCAGCCCTTTCTTATCCCCTCGTTGCAAAAGTCTCATCCGTGAAAATAACATCAAAGAGCGATGTCAAAGGTATCAGGTTCGGGATAAAGAATGAGGATGAACTTAAAGATGCCGTTTCGGGACTTATGCAGATTGACAATGCCGAAGGCGTGCTTGTCGAAGAAATGGCCCCGCAGGGATTGGAGGTGATTATCGGAGGTGTGATCGATAGGCAATTCGGGCCTATTGTTATGTTCGGACTCGGAGGCGTATTTGTGGAGCTATTCAAGGACGTGGCTTTCGGCCTTGCGCCTCTCGATAAAGATAATGCCTTATGGCTGATAAAGCAGATTAAGGGCTATAAGCTTCTGGAGGGATACAGGGGAAGTCCTCCTGTGGATATAAATGCGCTCGCGGATATAATCATTGCAGTATCGGAAATAACGGCAACCGATATGATCAAAGAGATTGATTTAAATCCGGTCGCGCTTTACCCGCAAGGGGCGATGATACTCGACGCGAAACTGGAGATATTAATGGATTGAATTATAGAGGCATAGACGTTTAAAAGTCTTTACAATTCGCATTTTTTTTAGAACCATCCAGTATGTTCAGCGTAAAATTTTTTAATGCATATGTTATAGAAGTCATCCTCAATAATGTGGCGAGGTAAAGCCTTTTATCCGCCCATGCCTCTATAAAAATTTATCTATTCGGGATAACGGCTTGCGACGGATTTGATCACATCGAGGCTGTCGAAGAAGGCGTCTATCATCTCCGGATCGAATTGTTTCCCCCTCTCGCTTTTCAAAGTCTCCAAAACCCTGTCCTCATCCCACGGCTCTTTATACACCCTTTTGCAGCTTAGGGCGTCATATACATCCGCAATCGCGACTACCCTGCCGAGAGACGGTATGTCCTCGCCTTTTTGCCCGGTATCTTGCCGTCTTTCAGTTGATATCCCACAATAGGATGGCCTGTAAAGGGATTTATGTAACCGGGATACCCGTTCCCGTCCCATCTCTCATGATGGTTCAAAGCGACAAGTGATGCCGCCTCGTCGAAATCGGAGTACTGGTCTGTAAATAACCTTGCCCCTAAGAACGTGTGTTGTTTCATTATTTCATATTCGGCAGGGTCGAGTTTCCCCGGTTTTTTCAGGATCACGTCCGAAATGGCTACCTTGCCTACGTCATGCAGCATGGCGGCTATTCTCAGGATATCTTTATTTTTTTCTATCTCTACGACCGGAATGCCGCGGCCCAGTGCCCAATTCTCATAGATTTCTATTGAATACGAGGCGACCCTGTTTACATGCGCCCCTGTCTCTTTGGGATCGCGCAGTTCCGACATCTTTATCATTCGCAATATAATCGCCCTCGTCAACTGGGCTCTTTCTATGGCTATCGCGGCGTTATTGGCGAAGTGCTTGACAAAGGGCTCGTCTTCTTCCGCAAATGGCAGGATATTGCCGTTTGCATCCTTTGCGTTAATGAGCTGAAGCACGCCTATTACTTGATCGCGGTTTGTTACAAGCGGAAATGTGAGTGCGGACTTTGTTCGGTAGTCGGATATATCGTCATATTCTCTATTGAATGAATAGGGGACATTGTCCGGAAGTCTGTATACATCTTCGATATTAAGCATGGTCCCGCTGTCTGCTACATAGCCTGCGATCGATTCGTTGTTTACGGGTATCGAAAATGTGGAATAGATAAGCTTGTGTCCCGATGGAAGTTTTTTCTGTAATGTATCGTTCTGAGTATAGCTGAATTTAAGGCGGTTGTCCTCTTTAATATATATGGAGCCTGCGTCTGCATTTACGAATTGGCGGGCCACGGACAGTATCTTTTCGAGAAGAATATCCACGTCTTTGACCTGCGCGATTTCATGTCCCAGATCTATTATCTGGAAAAGTTTTTGTTTTTCATCGAGCATATTTTTTTCTTACTTCCTTAATCCTTCCGCAGGTATATTCTCCTTCGGGACATGGCGCGTAGAGGCAGCCCGGGCCTGCTTTTTCGAATATTACGGGAGACGCCTTCTTAACGAGTTTCAGCATCTCTTCAGCCATCTTCATTATCTCCCACTGCGCGCGGTTGCAGCACCTCTGCTTGAAAAAGTGCAGAAGTTCCCGCGCGTTCATGGTTACTATTATCTTTGTCTCTGCCGCGTTGGGCAGCACAAAGCGGGCGTCCTGATTTGCCGATTCTCCTTTTATGCCTTTTTCATCCAGCCTTTTTACAATATGATTATATGCCTTCTGAGCCTCTGCCATGAATGATTTAAAGTATTTGCTGAGTTCTTTGTCTTCTTTGATTACCGGAGGAATAACATAATCAAATCCTGTCTCTTCGCTTACATATCTTTGAGACTGTTGAGAGTATGACGCGAGCCTGTGCCTTACGAGCTGGTGCGAGCATGCCCTCGATATGCCTTCGATTGCGAATGTGAATGACGAGTGTTCTATAGGGCTCATGTGCCCCATCTTCATGAGTTTCTCGACAAATGCCTTCTGGTCTTTTGCCTCGATTTTTTCTTTTAACGATCCGATATCCGAAGGGCTGTAGCAGAGCTTTGCCGCCATCGCAACCGTCTCTTCCGGATTAGGCGTATGTTTTAATAAAATGACCTTTAATTTTGCCTCCGACATCTTGTATCTCCTTTCGTATTATCTGCCCATGATCTGGATATACCGCGCTATGCCGTTTCTCGTAATAAGGCCGATTATCCGGCCTTTATCCGTGACTACCAGCCTCCCCTTGTCTTCGCCGATCATCAATTCAAGCGCCTTCATGGCCCCGTCTTCTTCCGAAACCTCCCACCTTTTATCGTGCGGCACAAATATCTCCGACACTTTTACATCATTCCATTTTTCTTTGGGGACGTCCTTTATTTCTTTCAGCGTCACGAATCCGAGGAAAGAGCCGTCATCTACCACCGGAAATCCGCCGTACCCGTATTTCAGGAAATAATCGTTGACGGCGGCGTCTATTGTCAGACTCGATGACATAGTTACAATGTCTTTTACCATAATGTTTCGCACCTTGATGCCGTTGAGAGTTTCCTGAAGGCTTACCTGTTGGTAGCTTGACTGGGCAGCGGAATAAAGGAACCAGCCTATGAGCATCAGCCACAGGCCTCCGGGAAATCCCGTAAATATAGAAAATATTCCGAAAATTATAAAAAACATAGCGATTTTCTGGCCGTAATTCGCCGCTCTGCGCGTCGCATAAAAGAAGTCGTTGGTCTTCCTCCACAGAAATGCCCTTACGACCCTCCCTCCGTCCATTGGGAAACCGGGTATTAAGTTAAACGCGCCGAGTATGAAGTTCAGTTGCGCGAGATATAAAAACAGGGCTTTTGTAACCTGCGCCGTTGCGACATTATAGGCCGCGGCAAAAATTAGCGATAGTAAGAAGCTCGACAAAGGCCCTGCAATAGCTATTCTTAATTCTGCTTTCGGGTGCGGAGGCTCGCCTTTCATCTGCGCTACTCCTCCGAAGATAAACAGCGTTATGTTGATTATGGAGAGCTTATATTTAAGGGCAACGAATGAATGAGAAAGCTCATGGAATGCGACGGAGACAAAAAGCAGCAGAGCCGCTACCGCCCCGTTGATCCAATAGGCTGAGACAGGCAGCTGCGGCGCGGCTTTCGGAAAATAGAACGTGGACAAAGACCATGTTATAAGCCCGAAGATAATGAGCCATGAGAAGTGAACCCTTATGGGTATTCCCATGATCATCGCTATCTTCAGAGAGCCTGTCTGGAGCGACATGTTCATAAAAAGTATTATACCACTGTTTGCCTTGATAATATCATGGGAATCTGTTTTCATATAGCATGTTGAAGAAGATCATGATCGGGCTTGCGTTAATACTCGTTTTATCGATAACGGGGCTCATATTGTTTTTTCCTCTCGACTCTTTCGTTAAAGAAAAAATCGGCAGCGCGCTCGGCCCCGATATCTCAATCGGATATTTGAAGATAGGATGGACTGCCGTAGTCGCCGATGATATCGGTGTTAAAACTCCTGAAGGCTCAGACTTCCTCTTCGTAAAAAAGGTTACGATAAGGCCGTATCTGTGGAGTCTTTTAAGGAAGAAGTTCGACATTAAAGAGATAGACATGGACTCTCCTGCCCTGACTGTCAGGAGGACGAAAAACGGCAAATGGCTTTTGCCTGTATTCAAAAAGAAAGATGATAAAAAACAGGCGGTCGAGTTCATAGTAAAGGCCATAAAAGTGAATAACGGGACTATAACTTTTCAGGACGGTATGAAAGGTTTCGATATCGATCTCAGCAATGTCCGCATCGAGGCGAAAAGCAGCTTGTCTATTTTACAGCCAGGAAAAACAACCATTGACGCCTCTGCAAAACTGCCTAATAACGGGAACGCTGCTATAAAATTTGAAGGGAATATATTCGACGCGATTTTTACGGGCAATTTATCTATAAAGGATATGGATATAACCTTATTAAAACCGTATATGAAAGGCGACGTAAAGGTAAAAAAGGGAAGGCTTAATCTCGATTCGAAATTCAGCATCGATAAAGGCTATGTAAAGGCCCCTTCCGTGCT
>JACREW010000168.1 GCA_016212685.1 Nitrospirota bacterium | reverse complement strand
GCGGTTCCCGCAGACGCTTCGGAGGTCGCTCATAAACTTACCATGATAGGCCTTGAAGTGGAGGCTGTAGAGAATCTCGATAATGATGTCGTCTTCGAAGTGAACGTCACTCCCAACAGGCCCGACTGTTTGAGCGTTATCGGCATTGCGCGGGAGCTTTCAGCAGTATACAATACACCGCTTGAATTTCCGGATCACGATATTCTGGCCGAGACCGGAGAACTCGATTTCAACGTGGACATCCTCGATAAGGAACTCTGTCACAGATACGCGGGACGGATCGTGAAAAATCTCAGATTGGGAGCTTCCCCTGAATGGTTGAGAAGCAGACTCCAAAAGTGCAATATCAGGTCGATAAATAATGTCGTGGATATTACGAACTACGTGCTTTTGGAATTAGGACATCCCCTGCATGCCTTTGACCTCGGCACAATCAAAGGCCGCCGTATCCGCATCGGAACGCCGAACGCGGTAAAGGGAAAAGGGGCAAAGGTCGGGATTAAAACCCTGGACGGCATTGAGCGTGAAGTGCCCGGCGAATCGCTTCTCATATGGGATGAAAAAAGACCGATAGCGGTCGCGGGAGTCATGGGAGGCATTGAGGCGGAGGTTTCGGATTCAACAAAGGATATATTCATCGAGAGCGCTTATTTCGATCCGGCGTCGGTAAGGCGTACATCGAAGGCCCTCGGGTTGAAAACGGAATCATCATTCAGGTTTGAACGTGGAGTCGATATAAAGATGCTCAAGAAGGCCCTCGATAGGGCAGCCTATCTGATGAAGACGATTGCGGGAGGCGAGATTCACGGAAAAATAGATATATATCCCAAACGGTATAGACCTGCGGCGATAATCGTCAGGTATGAAAGGGTCAATGAAATACTCGGGTTGAGACTGACGAAAAAAGATATTCTCAACTGCCTCAACGGGCTTGGTTTTGAGATTGAAACGCTTCCGGATAAGCTGAAAATAAAGCCGCCCGCGTATAGACGGGACATACAAATAGAGGCGGACGTCATAGAAGAGATCGTGCGTATTTACGGCTACGACAGGATTCCTGCAAAACTGCCGAAGGCTACTATAGGCATAGAGGGGCAAGAGGCAATAGGCAAGAGGCAAGAGGTTAAAGGAAATATAAAAGAATCGCTTTTAAAGTCGGGGTTTACAGAGGTCATAAATTACAGCTTCATGGGCATTCATGATATCGATATGCTCGGCATCGATGAAAAGGATGAGCGAAGGAATTCAGTTCAGATAAAAAATCCGCTCAGGGCGGAGGATTCCTTCATGAGGACGACCCTTATGCCTTCAATGATAAAGAATCTCGCGCATAACGTCGCTCACGGCAACAGGGACTTGAGGCTGTTCGAGACTGCGAAGGTGTTTATAGACGTCGAGCGCAAAGCGTGCAGCGCCGAGCGCACGACGCACGACGCACATCGCACATCGCTTCCGGAAGAGCGTGAACATCTTGCCGCGCTTTACTATAAGGAAAAAGCTAAGGCGCTTTATAAAGACGACACGCATGATTTTTATATCGTTAAAGGAGTAATAGAGGCTGTCTTCAATGATTTAAAGATTTACGACTATTCATTCGTAAGATCGTCCGAGCCGTTTTTGCATTCAGGTCAATCCGCGGATATTTCCATAATGGACACTAAGGTAGGTTATGTCGGCGTCGTTTCCCCGGCGGTTATAGATGTTTTAGATATAAAGGCGCATAAGCCTGCCGTAGTCGTCATGGAACTCGATATCGACAAGCTGATGCCGTATGCGATGCAGGTCGTAAAATACAGGGCTTTGCCCAAATATCCGCATGTAGAGCGCGACACCGCACTGATTGTCGATTCATCCATCGAGGCATCGGCAATCATCGCATGGCTTAAGTCTTACGCTTCGGATACGATCGAGGATACGCACATTTTCGATGTCTATCAGGGGAAGAACATCCCGGAAGGCAAAAAGAGCATCGCGTTTAACGTGCGTTATCGGGCTGCCGGCAGGACGCTCAAAGATGAAGAAGTCGATGCCCTGCATAAATCGCTGGTAGACTATATCCTCGATAAGACAAAAGGACAACTAAGGCAGTGACCAGTGGTTAGTGATTAGTAGAAAGGTGTATGATTTTCACTGACTACTGACCACCGACTACTGACCACTGACTTTATATCCCGCCTTTTCGATTGCCGTCGTAATGTCTTCTTTTTTGAGTTTCGATTCGTCGAATTTAACGGCAGCGCTTCCGACCTGCACATCCGACATTGATACGCCTGCGACTGCGTCTATAGCCTTTTTTACCCGCATCACGCAGTGTTGGCAGCTCATGCCGTCGATCTTAATCGTTGCTTCCGTCATTTTATCGCCTCCTGATATAGAACTATTCCGACAGTGCTTTTTTGATCGCCTTTGCTATGGATTGGCGCGTGAAAGGTTTTTGGACAAACCCGCACGCGCCGCTTTTAATCAGCTTGTCGATGCCGGAAAACCCGTCGTGGCTGTAGCCGGAACATAGCAATGCCTTTATATCCGATTTCATTGTTCTGAGCGTTTGAAACACCTCTCCTCCGCTCATCTTCGGCATTATCATATCAAGGATGACCAATGATATTTTATCCTTCATAGTTCTGAAAATATTTATTCCATCGCTTCCGTTTCCGGCAAGCATTATCTCATAGCCGAGGGGTTCGAGGATGTCTTTGCAGAGTTCCCTGATATCTGGCTCATCGTCTATAACGAGTATTGTGCCGGTTCCGGTTATGTCTTCGTCCTCAATTGATTCTTCTTTGTCTATGCCTTTCGCGATAGGCAGGTATATGTTGAAGCGGGTGCCTTTATCGAGTTCGCTGTAGATATTTATGTAGCCGTTGTGATTGTTTATCACAGAATGTACGATATACAACCCGAGACCTGTGCCTTTTTCTGTTTCCTTTGTGGTAAAGAAGGGATCGAATATTCTGCTCTGAGTTTCGGTATCCATGCCGGTGCCGCTGTCTGAAACAGACAGTTTTACGAAACCGCCTTTATCTTCCGTAATGCCGTTTGCAGCGCCGTTTTCCATGCCCACCACAGAGGTCTCGATGATTAATTTTCCGCCGTCCGGCATCGCATCGCGGGCGTTCACGGCAAGGTTCATTATAACCTGATGCATCTGTGACGGATCGGCCTTTATGTTGGGAATGTTCTCTTTGAGGTTGAGCGTAATCTCTATATTTTTAGGTAGGCTCCTCTGGAGAAGTTCCATGGAGTTATGAATGATTTCATTGATGTTTACGGCTTTTGCCTCCAGTTTTTCTTTTCTGGCTACCATGAGAATCTTCTTAGCCAGCTCTGCGCCCTTTTGAGCGGCGTTGTTGATGATAGACGCGGGTTTATAAAAAGGATTGTCTTCCGTTGCCATGCCCATCATAATTTCCGAGTATCCGAGCACTGCGGTGAGCAGGTTGTTGAAGTCGTGGGCTATGCCTCCGGCGAGTGTGCCGATTGCTTCCATTTTTTGCGACCGCACAAGCTGTTCATAGAGCTTTTTTTCCTGTGTAATATCCCTCTGGATGCCGGCATAGTATACCTCGCTTTCTGTATGAATGGGGAAGATGACCGTGGATGCGTAATAGATTTCACCGTTCTTTTTTCTGTTAATGAACTCGCCCCTCCAGACATCCCCTGCCTTTATGGTATTCCATAGATTTTCATAGAGTTTCCTGTCATGGTAGCCGCTTTTGAGTATACTTGGTTTATTCCCGATAGCCTCTTCCCTTGAATACCCTGTGACAGTCTCTAAGGCTGGATTGGCATAGGTGATATGCCCATTGGCATCTGCGATAATAATAATATCAAAAGCCGAATCAATCACCTGCTTAAATTTTTTAAGCTGCGACAGTCTTTCTGCCCTGCTTAGCGCTATGGCGGCATCTGCTGAAATGGCATTGACAATGGTTTCATCGTATAGTGTAAAACCCTCCTCTTTATTGCCAAAATAGATGGCGCCCATTGACTTGCCCTCATCAGAAAATATAGGGCTTGCGAGCAGATTTTTTACTATTGGATGCCCTTCGGGGAGTGAACCGCTGAACGCAGGATGCTCAAAAACATTGTCTATACGTACAGGCACAAGGGACAGCCGTATAAATTCCAATATACCCAGCCCTTCTGGCAGCACATCCACTGTTTTTATTGTTATGCCGCGTGCAATTAGTTTTTTATACTTACCGCTTTCATCATAAAGGGCAATTGCAGCAAACTCTGACCTTAACATGCGCACTGAGCAGTCTAATATTGTATTGAGAAGACCATCAATGTCCGTAGTCCTGTTCATTTCTACTGCTATTTGATGGAGCATTTTAAAACGCTCTTTTTCAGAGACAATAGCTTTCTCTGTTGAATACAATTTTTGCGAGGCATAATTAAGCGCGCTGCTGAGGTCTTCTATCTCTACAGGGACGCCTTTTATAGAGATTACATCTCCCTTTGCCTCATCAAGTCTTCTGGCAAATGCAGCAATCCTCTTTATTGCATTTACAGGCTGCCTGAGGGCGATTAAAATGGCTATAAAACTAATAATAACTCCCGCGATACCGACCAGCACACTGTTTTTCAGAATAATTCCCTGTGTGTCTTTTATCATATTCAGACTATAGGTGATTTTGACCCAGCCTAATACAGCGCCTGCAATCACAGGCTGGAGGATTACCATCTGTTCATCTTCAATCCGAATAGAAGTCTGTGTTAAAGGAGGAGATTTTAAAGGTGGAGAGTCAAAATGGAGAGTCGGAGAAAAGCCCGGTTTATGGAGAATATCGCTCAAGACATCGCCTTTGCTGTCATAAACCTGAATCCTTGAAATATCAGGAAACTCTGCAAATCTCTCAAGAAACATCTCCATGCCGCCGAAGTCATTAACAACAAGATAATCCACACAACTGAGCGCAAGATTCCTTGCCATCAACTCTGCATTTTGTTTTATCACATCTATGGAGTGCCTTGACTGTTTTATGTAGTTAATCACTCCATATGCAGCAATGGTAAGAACCACTATAAATGACACAAGAAGAACAAGCCTTCCGTATAATCCCCCGAACACAAGTCCCCTCTTATTCCCTCTCAATTGCATATCTCTCAAGTCCGAGCATCTCCAGAGGTTTGTAATCCCTCTTGTAATCTGCTTTAACGGGTTCGGGCATCAGTATTCCTTCAAGCAGAACCTGTGTTTTGCTGTCTTCTGCAAGCCGAAGCGCTGTGTTTACTGCTCCGCGTTTTAAATCCTTAGCAACCCTTGGATGCGCCATTAATGGATGGGGTGAGATGGGCATGGTTTCGTAGATGATTCTGATCTGGTTTCTGACCTCGGCAGGTTCTCTGTTTAAAGCGGCTGAGAGGGTCCCTCCTGCCGGGACTTTCCCTAAAATAACACTCCTGTAGACATTTGTTGTGGTTCCCATATATTTGGGGATAAAATGAACCTTTTCCTTCTCTCTAAGTCCATGCCTGAGGGTGAGGCTGCAGATATTTGTAGGGCCCACAAAGCCTATCTCTTTACCGTCCAACTCTTTTATAGAATTAAAGGGTGATTCTTTCCGGACAAAAAAGATGCCCTTATCGGATTTTTTATTTCTCACCAGAGGGATATAGCCCTGCTCCTTCGCTGCTATGGTTGCCTGGTATGGATTGACAAAGGCAAAGTCGGGCACGCCGTTTCTGATGTCATCCTCGAATTGAAACATAGTCTGATAAACCTTCAGATGGATATTTATTCCTAATTCATTCGAGAGCCTTTCCACAAAGGGCGTCCATCTCTTGTGAACTTCTACAGGCGGGACCTGCGGCACAACAGCAAGTATATAAGCAGATTTATCTGCTGCTTCTATATGCGATGGAGGGATTATAGATAACCCCAGCAATAAAGCTGTAAGCAAAATCCGGCGATAAGAGGTTGTCATTGCGAGAGAAACCATGATTTATTCTAAAACAATTGCCGTTTCCGTGCAATAGGATAATTTCCCTCAATCGTGTTTTAGTTGAAAAGGACTTATAGAGTCTAAACAGTAGTGTCCGGTTAAGATGACCGGTCGTGGCTGAAAAGTATTGATGGGTGTTTATTTGAGAGGATTTATGAGTGTTTCTGATTTGAAAATAGATTCACAAATCTGGGATGGTTTAGTAATCGACCGTCCTGGAGGT
>JACREW010000167.1 GCA_016212685.1 Nitrospirota bacterium | reverse complement strand
GTAGTCGCCTCTTTTTTTGCATCCAGTTATCATGCCAGATTTTTAGCCTCTTTTAAAACCCTCAAATCTTTGTCAGTTATGCCTTCCCTGCCATAAAAGCCGCTTGCTTTACCCACTCTCTTACACGATGAGCCAAAAGAAAGTATTCGACGAGCTTGGAAGGGCTATAACCTCTCCGGTTGAAGACGTGCTAAAGGGCATCGGCGGACTGTTGCCGGCAATGAAATAAAAGGTAAGCGATTTTTATGCAAAACAGGTACGGCTCAAAGCCTTTAAGAATGCGATAAAGATCATTGAATTGGCTGTTTTATTGCTTAATGGAAAGATTATACTGAAGTTGCCCTTAAACGGCGCGAGGGTTCGCCATAAGGTATCGCGCTTAAATGCTTTTCGCATACCTGTTTGCATTATTAGCGTAAGAATTGCTCGATTTTACAATTTCCCTTTAGTAGTCGGCAATCCCTTCACTCTCGGATCAATGGTTACCGCCTGCCGTAATGCCCTTCCGATTCCCTTGAATACCGCTTCGATTATATGATGCGTATTCCTGCCGTAAAGGACGTTGACATGCAGCGTAATGCCGCAGTTGCTCACAAAGGCATGAAGGAAGTCCTCTATAAGGTCGGGATCGAAATCCTTTAATTTACTCTTTTTAGGGAATTCCGCTTTGTAGACAAGATACGGTCTGCCGCTGATGTCGATTCCCACAATAGTAAGGGCTTCGTCCATCGGTGTTAATGAATGTCCGTATCTCGATATGCCCTTCATATCTCCGAGCGCCTGCTTTATAGCCTTGCCGATAACTATGCCCACGTCTTCAACGGTGTGGTGGTCGTCGATCTCGATGTCTCCCTTTGCCTTGAGTTTCGTGTCGAAAAGCCCGTGTTTGCACATCAAAGAGAGCATGTGGTCGAGGAAAGGTATCGATGTGTTTATTGAATATTTTCCGCTTCCGTCGAGGTTTATTTCAACGGCGATGTTTGTCTCTTTTGTCTTCCTTTCAATTTTGGCCTTTCTCATTTCTTTCCTCCGACTGATTTTCTTAATGCCTTTATAAAGAAACTGTTCTCTTCCGGCGTCCCTATCGTTACCCTCAGCGCGTCCTTTACGGCGCTGCCGAGATTTCTTATAAGCACGCCTTCTTTTATCAATCGCCGATATACGGCGTTTGCGTTTTTCGCCTTAAACAGTATGAAGTTGGCCTCTGAAGGATAGGGCGATACGCCGGTGATATTATCTAACTCCTCAAACAGCCTTTCCCTCTCAGAAGTGATATTTTTTATCCGTGAATCTACAATCTTCTTCTGCTTGAACGCCTCTAATGCCATAGTTTGGGATATCGCATTGAGGTTAAACGGAAGCCTCACTTTATTGACCTCTTTAATCATGCCCGGATCGCCGATTAAAAATCCTACTCTCAGGGCTGCGAAACCTATTTTGCTCAACGTCCTCAAAATTGCTAAGTTTTTATAATCCCCTAATAACGGTAGAAAACCTTTTTCGCTCGAAAAGGGCTGGTATGCCTCGTCAACAATAACTATGCCTTTTGATGCCTCGATGATTTTCAATATCCTGTCTGCGGAAAAGCAGTTTCCTGTCGGATTGTTCGGCGAACTGAGGAATATGAGTTTAGGATTATATTTTTTTATAACCGCAAGCATTTTGTCCGTATCGAGATCGAATTCTTTATCCAGAGGAATCCCGATGCCCTTCTCGCCCAATGCCTGTGAAATTATCCCGTACATCGAAAATGTGGGAACGGGATATAGCACAGGCCCTTCGAATGCGGTTATCAGATAATAGATCAGCTCATCCGAGCCGTTGCCTAAAAGTATGCAGTCGGTATTTATCTTTAGATTTTTAGATATTGCTTTTTTTAGTTTTTTGGCTTCCGGATTAGGGTAGCGGTTCAGTCCGCCGATAATATTTTTAGCCTGAAAAATCTTATCGGCAGGCAAAGAATACGGGCTTTCATTTGCATCAAGCTTGACTTTACACGGTGTCTCCTTTGCCTCATACGGCTTGAGCGAGCGGATATTCGGCCTCGCAAGTTTTGTGAAATCTATGGTTTTCATCGCCCTTTATAATAAATTGGCGGAAAACCATTGTCAATGTGCGGGTGTTTCATATCAGCCCCGACAGGAATTTACCTGCCGGGATGATCCTTATCCCCTTTTCAAGCCTGTCTACGCTGCTTTTTTTTATAACCTGATAGGCGTAAGGTATTGAAAGTTTTTCCTTAAAATAGAGCAAATGCGGCGATAAGGCAGTGTCATTCAGTTTTGCTTCTACTGTAAACCACGGCTTTCTATCTATGGTTACGAGAAAGTCCGCCTCCCGCTTATCAACATCCCTTAGAAAATAAAGCTCTGCATTGTATCCTTCATAGTCGGTTATAAAATGCACGAATTTCAATAAATGTGAGGCGATGAGGTTCTCAAATCTGGCGGACTCGTCCTGCACCTCCGACCAGTCCCACAAATAGAGCTTGGGTTCTTTTTTCAGGGAGCGTATCTTTTTTGCTGTAAAGGGATATATGCGGAAATGATAATAAAATGCCTCCAGTATGTTCATCCAGCTTGAAACAGCGCGGAAGCTGACTTCAATATCTTCCCTTATTGAATTAAGAGAGAGCAGGGAGCCGACTTTTGACGGAAGGATGTCGCTTAAAAGTTTCATGCTGCCGATATCCCTTATTATCTGCACATCAAGGATGTCCTCACGGAACATCCTCTCATTTTTCTCATTATGCCAACGCCTCAAATGTCTTGTGCTTTGTTTTATAAACGGTTCAGGAAAGCCACCGAAGGTATCCAGAGCTTTCAGCGCCTCATGATGTGTTCCCTTGCCGATAGGCAATTCATGAAATAAGGATGCGTTATAAGCAATCTTTTCTACTTCAGCGAGAGAGAATGGATGAAGCCGGTAATAGTGATATCTTCCCTGAAGGGAATCGCCTCCCCTGCGATAAACATCAAGACGGGAACTGCCTGTAACAAGAAATTTGTAATTATCTTTCAGTTTGTCGTATTCACCCTTGATAAAGCCCTTCCACTTCCGGTATTTATGTATTTCGTCAAAGATAAGAAGTTCGGCGTCTGCCGGCCATAAGGATGCAGTAATGTCCTTTCTGTCGGCCCTATTGTCCCAATTGAAATACGCATGACTTCCGAAATGCCCTGCTACAAGATTCCGGCAAAGAGTGGTCTTGCCTACCTGACGGGGACCCCCTATAAAGACCATTTTATCTTTTAGGTCTTCCAATATGTAAGGCAGTAAATATCTGGTTTTCAGCATATCAATATTATACGAATAAATTTACCTGAAAGCAAAAAAATAAGCTAATAAATTTGCCTAAAAGCAAACATATAACATCGGGTTACTTTTCTGCGGGTTAAAAACCTATAAACATGGTAAAATTGTTTCAATGAAGATAATTGATTTAAGACAGATCGGCAGACAACATTTTTTTGAAATAGGCAAGACGAGGCTGAAGCCTTTTGCCTCCGAATCCCTCGGAAAAGGAGCAGGAGGAGACAAGACATTTCCCATCGACAAGAAAGCAGAAGATATTATAATCGGCTCCTTGGAAGCCCTTAACGAGCCCTTGAGTATAGTTTCGGAAGAGACAGGGCTTAAGGAAATCAAGGGCGGAGGCAGAAAAGTAATTATAGACCCGATTGACGGGAGCAAAAACGCAATCACCGGCATCCCTTTTTACTGCACATCAATAGCGGTTGCGGATGGAGATAACATCGGCGGCATTTATATGGGTTATGTAATGAACCTTTTAACCGGTGACGAATTCTGGGCAGAGAAAGGCAAGGGCGCATTCTTCAACGGAGAAAGGATTTATACGCAGAAGGATGATACCTTTTATCTCATCGCATATGAGGCGCAGAGCCCTAAAAATGACATTCCCAAGATAATGAAATTATTGTCAGAGGCGTGGAGAACTCGCTGCCTCGGCGCAATGGCTATGGATATAGCATATTTAGCTTACGGCGATGCAAGCGTATTTGTTACTCCTTCTCTATCGAGGAGCTTCGACTTTGCCGGAGGTTATCTTTTGGTGAAAGAGGCCGGAGGTATTTTTACGGACATAAACGGCAATTCGATAGATGACACAGAGCTTGGACTTAATAGAAGCGCTCCTCTCCTTGCGTCGGGAAATATGCAACTCCATGAAAAGGCATTGAAACTGCTTACCGGAGGAAACTGATGGGGACAGTTGTTCCAATGGAGATTATTGAAGGAAAGATTTTATTGATAAGAGGTAAAAAGGTAATACTGGACAAAGACCTCGCGGAGCTTTATGGAGTGGAGACAAGGGTGCTAATTCAAGCGGTCAAAAGGAATCTTAGTCGCTTCCCATTAGACTTTATGTTTCAACTTAATATTCAAGAAGATATAACTTTAAGATCACAAATTGTGACCTTAAAGAAGGGCCGCGGACAACACCGAAAGTATTTGCCGTATGCTTTTACAGAACAGGGAGTCGCCATGCTTTCAAGCGTGCTCAATAGTGAAAGAGCAATTGAGGTCAACATTCAGAAGCCACCGAAAAAGAGACAGATAGGATTTCGGAGGGAAAAGGATGAGTGAAAGGGGGATAATGTTTTCGGAGAGAGGGAAAAAATAAAAGGGATGATATGTCCCTGAATAATAAAACAATGGATATAGTTCCGGCAGAAATTATTGAAGGAAAGATTTTATTGATAAGAGGCAAAAAGGTAATGCTGGACAAAGACCTTGCGCTGCTCTACGGGGTGGAGACATTTAACCTTAATAAAGCGGTCAAGCGTAATATATAGCGTTTCCCCGATGATTTTATGTTTCAATTAAACAATGAGGAATTCAAAAACTTGATATTCCATTTTGGAATATCAAGTTGGGGCGGCACCCGCAAACTTCCATATGCCTTTACGGAGAACGGCGTTGCCATGCTGTCGAGCGTGTTAAACAGCAAGAGAGCTATAACGGTCAACATTCAGATAATGAGGACATTTACAAAGATCAGGGATATGCTTGCGACCCATAAGGATTTGCAGAAAAAGGTAGAGAATATGGAGAAAAAATATGACCACCAGTTTAAGATCGTCTTTGATGCGATAAAGCAATTGCTCGCCCCGCCTGAGCCGCCGAAAAAGAGACAGATAGGATTTCGGAGAGAAAAGGATTAGTGAAAGGGGGATAATGTTTTCGGAGAGAGGGAAAGAAAAATATAGAAATAAACAGAACAGGCATATTTAATCAATGTCAGCGCATAAGGACAACAAAACATTAAAGGTATTGCTCAAAGATATAGTGCAGGCCTGCATATTTAAAAATGTTAAAACCGTCCGGCATTAACTCATGCAAGTAAGAAACATTTTGTTTTTATTTTTCATTAAAATCTGTTAGACTATAATAAAGATTTAATTAAGGCCTTTGAAGGAGGGCAATGTGAAGCTGAGCACGGCCGTTAAACCCATAAGCCATATAAAGTCTCATGCATCTGAAATAATCAGTGAAATATCCGAAACCGGCAATCCTGTTGTCGTAACCGTAAATGGAGAGGCGCGGGCAATAATTCAAGACATAAAGGAATATGAAAAAGACCGCGAGAGCATGGCTATGCTGAAGATGCTCGCAATGGGAAGAAAGGATATGCTTGAAGGCAGGCATAAGCCGGTGCATCAGGCATTTGCGGAATTAAAAAAGAAAATACGCTCCGCTTAAAAACCGTGAAATACGGGGTGCATGTTACAAAAGCCGCACAGGACGACCTTTACGCAATCTATAGGTATGTAGCAATTAACGACTCACCCGGAAAGGCCGGACATCTGCTCGACAATATACAAAAGACAATGACCTCCTTGGATACAATGCCTGCAAGGGGCAGCCATCCGCCTGAGATGCAGAGATGGGGAATATTCGATTTCAGGGAAATATTCTTCAAGCCCTATCGCATTGTGTATGAAATAAGAGACAAGACCGTTTTCATTCACGCTGTTCTTGATGGGCGGCGAAGCTGCGAAGACCTTTTGCAACAGAGGCTGTTGGGTTTTTAAATGAATACAATCCCTTCACTATTCCTATCTTCCGCAGAAAATAATAAAGACCGGATTGCGTTCAATTATTTCGACGGCTCGTGGAAGAGCATGACATACGAAGAATTTTTTTCGCTGTCGAACAATATCGCATCCTCTCTTGTTCGAAACGGCCTGAATAAAGGGGACAGGGCTGCCATAGTTTGTGAGAATAGGCCGGAATGGTGCGCTGCTTACATGGCGATAGTTATGGCCGGCGGCATTGCCGTGCCCATAGACATGCAGCTCGGCAGCGATGAAATCAGAAATCTGCTTATTGATTCGGGAACTAAAATCGTTTTTTATAGCTCTAAGACGGAAACCAATGTCTTAAGTGTAATACAAGAAAGTGCTATAAGGGGAATAAATTTTGATACCACTCCATTCACCTATTCGCCCATTCACCCATTCACCTATTCACCTGTTTCTCCAGGTGACATCGCCTCCATAATTTACACTTCCGGCACTACCGGAAAGCCCAAGGGTGTGATGCTTACGCATGATAATTTCTGCTCGGATGCCGCCGCAGTTATTCATGCCCGGGTTATTACGCATGACGACAATGTTCTTTCAGTCCTTCCGTTGCACCATACATATCCCTTCATGTGTACGCTCCTTGTGCCTTTGTTTTTGGGGGCTGCCGTTACATTCAGTCCCGGATTGAAGGCAGCGGAGCTTATGCCGGCAATAAAGGATACCGGGGTTACAATTGCGGTGACCGTGCCGAGATTGCTTGAGATGATAAGAAACGGCATTGTTTCAAAAATCAAAGACAAAGGAATAATTTTTTTGTGGCTTATGAATGTATGCGGCACGGCGCTGAAAATTACGAATATAAATATCGGCAGGATTATTTTTAATTCGGTTCATAAAAATTTCCCCAAGTTGAAATTTTTCGCATGCGGAGGCGCGCGGCTCGACCCCTCCGTTATGGTAGACATGGAAGCCCTCGGTTTTACAGTCCTCGAAGGATACGGATTAACCGAAACATCTCCTGTTATAACCTTTAATCCCGCTGAAAAGAGAAAGCCCGGCTCTGTGGGGAAGCCCTTGCCTGATGTGGAGATAAAGATAAGCGATGACGGCGAGATAATGGCAAAAGGGTCTATGGTAATGAAAGGATATTACAAAAATCAGGCTGCAACAGAGGATATCATAAAAGATGGCTGGCTTTTGACAGGCGACACCGGATATATGGACGGCGAGGGCTATGTGTTTATCACAGGCCGCAAAAAAGAAGTGATAGTGCTTGGCTCCGGGAAAAATGTTTACCCCGAAGATGCGGAAAAGTTTTACGCCTCTATCCAGTTGATTAAAGAGATTTGCATTACCGAAAGGGATGGGCAGCTTCATGCCGTGATAGTGCCTGATTTCGAGCACGCGAAGCGTAAATTGATAGGGAACATTTCAGAAGACCTGAAATGGAGAATAAACGAGGTATCTATGAAGATCCCCGAATATACGCGCATTCAGGGGTTTACACTTTATAGGGAGCCGCTGCCGCGCACACCTCTCGGAAAGCTCAGAAGGTTTATGATCAAAGACCTTATCAAAGCCAAGAGCGAGGGATTTGAAGTTAAGGCCGAAGACAAAGACCTTCAGGAAGACAAAGTCGGAAAAAGGGTCGCGGGAGCAATAAAATCGCTGATTAAAGATGAAATCCGGATAAGATCTTCGGACAACCTCGAACTCGACCTGGGTTTCGATTCATTAAAGAGGATAGAGCTTGCGTCGGCCATTGAAAGCGCTTTTTCAATAAGCCTGCCGGAAGCTTTTATGGCAGAGGTGCAGACCGTGGGAGACGCCGTATCGAGGCTGAAAGAATTTTTTGGAGGGAGGGCGGCAAAGATAGAGGAGCAGGGGGTCGGTGCTCATATTTCATGGAAGGATATTCTCCAAAAAGAACCGTCGGTTGACGATGCTAAAAAGGTAGGGTTTTCATTCGGTTTTGTCGAGATCGCGATAGCCTATATCCTGTTAATGGCACAAAAGATTTTATTCAGGTTTTTGTTCGGTCTCAAGGTAAGCGGAAGGGAAAATATCCCTGAAGACGGCGCATTTGTTATAGCACCAAATCATGTGAGCTTTTTAGACGGCTTTGCGGTAGCGTCGTCCATTCCTTTCGGGGCATTTAAGAATCTTTATTTTCTCGGTTTTCAGAAGTATTTTACCGGCAGGTTCACTGCATGGTTTGCAAGGTTAAGCCACGTTATTCCCATAGACCCCGAAATATATTTGAACAGGGCGCTTCAGATGTCCGCGCATGTCTTGAAAAATAAAAAATCGTTATGCGTATTCCCCGAAGGAGGGCGCTCCTTTAACGGAAAGCTTATGGAGTTCAAAAAAGGCATAGG
>JACREW010000163.1 GCA_016212685.1 Nitrospirota bacterium | reverse complement strand
TGATTTAAGAAATGAATTAATAAAAAAATCTCAGGTTGCCGTGGGCACGGTACCGATTTATGAGACTATAGTGCAGACGGTGGAAAAGCACGGACATATCGCCAAAATGAATCCGGACGATCTTTTTGCCGTTATTGAAGATCATGCAAAGGAAGGCGTTGATTTTGTAACAGTTCATTGCGGCATTACATTAAAAGCGATTGAGCGCCTTAGAGAAGACAGGCGCATTCTCGATGTAGTGAGCAGGGGAGGGGCGTTTTTGCTGGAGTGGATGATTTACAACAATAAAGAAAATCCCCTATACGAACAATACGACAGGCTTCTTGAGATGGCTAAAAAATATGATTTAACTCTCAGCCTCGGCGACGGGTTCAGGCCCGGATGCCTTGCGGACGCGACGGACAGGAGCCAGCTTGAAGAGCTTTTAACCCTCGGCGAACTGCGCGATACCGCTCTTGCCGAAGGCGTTCAGACAATCATCGAAGGTCCCGGCCATGTGCCTTTGAATCAGGTCGAGCTGAATATAAAGATGCAGAAGGAGATATGCAAGGGCGCTCCGTTTTATGTGCTCGGCCCATTAGTTACGGATTGCGGCATGGGCTATGATCACATCACAGCGGCAATAGGCGGAGCTATCGCCGGAGCCGCAGGCGCTGATTTCCTGTGCTATGTTACCCCGTCCGAGCATATAAGACTCCCCGATATCGACGATGTTATCGAAGGCGTTATCGCCTCAAAGATAGCGGCACATGCGGCGGATATTGCAAAGGGCATTTCCTCTGCCATTGAAAAGGACAAAAAAATGGCTCATTTCAGGAAAAACCTCGATTGGGAAGGGCAGGCGTCAATGAGCTTTAATCCCGATAAAGTAAGAAGGTTGCGCGGAGAAGTGCCGCCGGGCATGGATGAGGTATGCAGTATGTGCGGAGAATTCTGCGCGATAAAGACAGTGGAGAGGGCATTAAATAAAAGATAAAAATTTTACATCACTTCAATGCTCTATTACTCCATTCTTTCAACTTGCCGCTTATAAATTCTATGATCCTGTTGTGTTCTTCTGCGCCTCTGCCTTTAATCCATAGAGGCTCTCCGAAGGCGAAATACACTTTTTTAGACCGGTCTATCTTGCCGAAATCCTTGAGGTATTTGCCGTTGCCCCACGCATCGGTTTTCAGCGCTACGGGCACTACAGGCACATTCGCCCTTTGCGCGAGTTTTATTCCGATAGTGTTGAAAGCTTTAGGATCAAGCACGGCAGTCCTTGTTGTCTGGGGGAATATGATAATGGATCTGCCTGCCTCTAACCTCTCGATGCCTCCCTCAAGCACTGCCTTCAAATCTTCGCGCGGATTTGTCCTGCCGACTACGATGGGATCTCTGGAGCGCATCAGGTGCTTAAACACAGGATAATCTATAAGGCTTTTTTTCACTACGAATGTCGCCTCTTTTAAAGGAGAAATTATTGCCGGAAGCACGAATGTTTCGAGAGTGCTCATGTGGTTTGAGATAAACACGCACGGTCCTTCGAGCTTTCTGAAGTTGTCTATGCCCGTTATCTTTATCCTGACACCCACATATTCCAAAGCGCGAAGCGATTCGAGGCTGCTGTCGCACCATTCCGCGTTGCCGTATTTTTTATTTTTTGCCTTAGAGGCCGCCCTAAAAACGATGTCTATGATCCTGCAATAAAGGCTTAATGAAGGCGCTGCTTTGGCCGGCAGCGAAATTTTTTCAGGCGCGCTTTCATAAGAGCCGTTAGAGAACACAAGTTTATCCAAGAATTCCTCCTTTAAGACGGTTCTTTAAAAAATTTCAGCCATTCATCGAATTGTTTTAGCTTATTATCGCCGAATTTTGCAATTATTTCCCTTATCTCCGAAACTGATTTTTCGGTTGCGAGGCTGTCCTCTCTTTTGGAATAAAACTTATCGGCAAAGCAGATTATTTTTTCTTCGAGCGTTACTGGAAGCATGTCCCTTTTAGGGAGGGGAAATCCGTTTGTTTCGATGTCGGCAATTGTAAGTCCTGTCCCGACATGCCTTTCACAGACGAGGGCATGCATAGGCAGTCTCTCTTTTTCAAGTATTTCCCTGCCGAGATAACCGTGTGAAATGTAGGGATGAAAGCCGTAACAGCCGATCTTCGGGGCATGCGTCATAAATATGCCTATATCATGGAGCATCGAAGCCTCTTCGATAAACGTAAAGTCGGGATTCAGTTCTTTAACCTTTTCTGCGACTTTTAGCGCCTTCTTTGCGACGAGCCTGCTGTGGTGGATTAAAAAAAGGTATGCCTTTGAATCAGGCTCGTAATATTTTTCTATTATCTTGATTATATCCATCCGCTATTATAGTATAATTCCAATATGGAACTCACAGAGAATGCATTGAAAATTTTGAATGCCCGGTATCTGCTGAAGGACGAGAAGGGCGGGGTTATTGAAACGCCGGAGCAGATGTTCAGGCGCGTTGCCCGCAATGTCGCGGAGGCTGAAAAATTCTATAACGACGACCCGCGCTATTGGGAAGACAGATTTTACGATATAATGACCTCCATGAAGTTCCTTCCGAATTCCCCCACTCTTATGAACGCCGGAAAATCCATGGGGCAGCTCGCCGCCTGTTTTGTCCTTCCGGTGGAAGATTCGATGAAGAGCATATTCGACACGTTGAAGCACGCGGCTTTGATACTGCAAAGCGGCGGCGGTACGGGCTTTTCATTTTCGAGACTGAGACCCAGGGCCGATATCGTAAGGTCTACAGGCGGCATAGCGAGCGGGCCGGTATCTTTCATGAAAATTTACAATACAGCCACTGAAGTAATCAAGCAGGGCGGAGCGCGGCGCGGGGCGAACATGGGTATTCTCAGGATAGACCATCCCGATATACTTGAATTTATAAGGGTAAAAAGGCGCGAAGGCGAACTCACCAATTTTAATATATCGGTTGCCGTTACCGATGCGTTTATGGAGGCATTGAAAGCGGGCGGAGAATATAATCTGATAAACCCGAGGTCCGGCGAGGCCGCAGGAAGGTTCAACGCTAAGATAGTTTTTGACGAGATAGTTAAAAGCGCGTGGGAAACAGGCGACCCCGGACTGATTTTCATCGACAGGATAAACAGGGCGAACCCCACTCCGCATATCGGCAAATTCGAAAGCACGAACCCGTGCGGCGAACAGCCGCTCCTTCCTTACGAAGCATGCGTGCTCGGCTCCCTGAATTTATCGAAATATGTGAAAGATAAAGTTATCGATTATGACGCCCTCGCCGATGACATAAAGATTGCCGTCAGATTTCTGGATGACGCCATCGATGTGAATATATATCCTTTGCCCGAAATAGAGCGGATGCATAAAGGCAACAGAAAAATAGGTCTCGGCGTAATGGGATGGGCGGATATGCTTATACTCTTAGGCATACCTTACAATAATAAAAAGGCATTCGATCTCGCGCGTAAGATAATGAAGTTTATAACCGATAAGGCGAGAGATGCCTCGGTCGAACTGGCAAAGAAACGCGGAGTATTTCAAAATTTCAAGGGCTCAGTTTATGATGCGCCGGGCATGCCGGAGGTGAGGAATGCGACTACAACTACCATAGCGCCCACAGGGACCCTTGCGACAATCGCCGGCTGTTCGAGCGGGATAGAGCCTTTGTTCGCCATCGCGTATAAAAGGCTTGTCCTCGACACCGAGTTGTACGAAATAAACGGATATTTTGTAGAGATGGCGCAAAAGCGCGGATTCTATTCCGAGACGCTTATGAATAAGATTTATGAAACGGGGGGTCTTAAAGGGATAAAGGAGATACCGGTTGACGTGAGAAGGCTCTTTAAAACAGCACTCGAAATCCCTCCGGAAGACCATATAGAAATGCAGGCAGCCTTTCAGGAATATACGGACAATGCGGTTTCAAAGACCATAAACCTTCACCATAGGGCAAAACAGGAGGACATTGCAAAGGCATATCTTCTGGCTTACGACAAAGGGGTAAAGGGCATAACCGTTTTCAGGTACGGAGCGAAGAGAGGGACGTTGATCAAATTTGCGGACGCGGATTAGCCCGAAGGAGGACGAGGCGCTATGTTTATTTTTAAAAAAATATTGACACCATTTCTTATGCCTCCGGGAATATTCATTGTTTTGCTGGTAGGATTCGGCATATGGTTTTTCTTGAAGAAGCAATGGAAGGCAGGCATGGTGAATTTGTCGATAGGCATTTTCATGTGGTTATTGTCCATATCGCCCGTAGCGGATGCAATGCTCAGAGGGCTCGAATCTGATTTTAAAATTCCGGAAAACCCTCGCGGAGATGTGATAATACTATTAGGCGGAGGAGTGTATGACAAAGTTCCGGATTTATCAGGCATCGGCGCGCCTTCGGAGGAAATGATTGCACGACTCGTTACCGCTGTAAGGCTTCAAAAGAGACTTGATGTTCCGGTTATCATTTCAGGAGGAACTGTCTTTAAAGGCAGGCAAGCTGAAGCGCCTATTATAAAAAGATTTATTGTCGATCTCGGAATCCCTTCCGGTAAGATTATAATAGAGGACAAGAGCAGGGATACCATCGAAAATGCCAAATATACAAAGGCCATCTGTGAAAAAAACGGTTTCAAAAAGCCGATTCTTGTAACATCGGCGTATCATATGAAGCGCTCTGTTTTAAGTTTTAAAAAAGTTGAAATGGATGTTATGCTATTTCCGGCAAGTTTTAAGACATGGAAAGATAGAAAATATAACTGGCATGATTATCTGCCCGGCAGTCTTGATAACACTTATGCCGCTCTGCATGAATACCTTGGAATATTTTTTTATAAATTTGCGTATTAGGAGGACTTTAAATGATTTTAGGTGTTAATGTTGACCATGTCGCTACTGTGAGGGAGGCGAGAAAGACATTCGAGCCGGATCCCGTGATGGCTGCCACCCTTGCGATATTGGGCGGAGCCGACGGAATAACGATCCATCTGAGAGAAGACAGGCGTCACGCGAAGGACAGGGATTTAAGGCTTTTGCGGGAGGTCGTGCAGTGCGAGTTGAATTTAGAGATGGCTGCCACAAAGGAGATGACGCGCATCGCACTCGATGTAAAGCCCGACATGGTTACGCTTGTTCCTGAAAAGCGTCAGGAGCTTACAACAGAAGGCGGCCTCTCTCTGGCGGGACAGAGAAAGAATCTGAAAGACACCATAAAGCGGATACAGGACGCGGGCATTCCGGTAAGCCTTTTTATCAATCCGCCCATAATGGACGTGGATATATCAAAAGAGGTCGGCGCCGACATGGTCGAGATACATACAGGGCTTTATGCCAATGCAAAGGGAAAGAAACAGGAAAAGGAATTGCACAGGGTCATGGAAGCGGTAAAGGTCGCGAATAAGCTCGGCTTGCTCGCAAACGCAGGACACGGCCTTAATTATTTCAATGTAAAAAACATCGCCTCAATAGAAGGCGTAAGGGGGCTTTACATCGGCCACAGCATCATAGCAAGGGCTGTTCTTGTCGGCATTGAAAGGGCGGTAAGGGAGATGAAGGGGTTGATAGAAAAGTCTTAACGATTGAGCTAACCTGCCGATATGGAGCGCAGCGGAATATCGGTCAGGTTGAGCGATTTGTTACGTGTTTCATTCTTTTCAATTTCTATAAATTCGTATTCTGGCTTTGACACAAAAAGGTCTCTTTTAATTGTTTCAAGTTTTTCAATAGTTGCCTTAATTGCGTGCTCTGATTGATCAACCCCTATCCATTTTCTATTGAGTAAATGTGCAGATTTCAAGGTTGTTCCCGAACCACAAAAACAATCTAAAACTATGCTTTCAGGGTTGGAAGATGTACGAATAATTAAGTCCAATAATTTTGGATTTTTCTCAGTTGGATAGGTTGGATATTGAGGATCTTTATATTCCCAAATATCTTGCACTCTTTTACCTTTTCTTTCATCCACAAAGATAATTTTTCTTGGATTACCTGTTGAAGACCACTCAATTAGACCTTCTTTATCCCATTGCTCCAATGTTTCAACATCAGTTCTCCAATGCCTGCCTTTGGGTGGCATTATTCCTTTAAATGGTTGATTAGATTTACCATTTTCTGTTTCACCTGGAGCGTGGATGGGAACAGTTGTATATCTTCTACCTTGCTTGTCAGTTTTAGAAAATAATTTTTCAAGGTCTTTTTCGGTATATTTTTCTTTTGGCTCGTTCCATATAGATTTTGAAGATTTTGTGTAAAAAAGAATAAGGTCTTTTATGTTACTATAACCAAGTCGGTCAAAGTTTTTAGGATTACATTTTATTCTTGTAATATCATTTCTGAAATTTTCTATTCCAAAAATTTCGTCCATCATTATTTTTACATAATGCCCAATTTTGTAATCAATGTGTAGATAAATTGAACCTCGTTTAGATAGCAAATCGTTTAGTAGGATTAACCTTTCTCTTAGAAATTCAATAAAATCCTTGCCAATAAGTTTGTCTGAATATGCAATATTACCATTTCTTGAATTACTTATCGTTGATGCTCTGCCATCAGTAATGGTAAAATTACCGTTCGTTGCAAATGGTGGGTCAATATATATCAAGTCAATTTTACCTTTCAACTTTTTGTCTTTTAAAAGGTAATTAAGTCCTTGAATATTGTCGCCTTTTATCAGTAAATTTTGCATTTATAGTTTTCCTTGCCCTATTTCCAGTATCTATAATTGATATAGAAATTCTCTGAGAACCAATGCGCTCATTATTTTATAGTCTTTATAAGGATTTGAAATATATTTATACATTTTATTGTTACCGCTGATATAAAGTACTCCATCGAGGATAGCCAATCTTATGGCATTGATATTTGTATCCTCTATGGTGCTTATTGCATCTTCAAACTGCGTATTCTGATGACCGCCAAAATCTGTTAAAAATTTTGCTTCTCCGATGACATACTTTCCATTAAATCTTGCGACCAAGTCTAAACCTTTATTACGATTGTAATTCAGCTCTTTTTTTGCAAATACCATCATTTCGCTATCAGTGCCATCAAGAATGGCATCTTTTTTTGTCGATATGAATTTATTGAAAGGAACTGGCATAATACCGAGGGATTTTTTTTTGAGCCATTGCTTAAACATAGGACCTATTTGCCTATTTGTTTCCTTTGGTTCGCTACATTTTTCATATATCTTATTTAGACCCATCTCATAAAGTCGTCCCGCAATCCTGTTTATTGTTTTTGGATTCCTTTCAATAGCGGATTTGTCTCTTTTTAGATATGCAATATATGAATCCTTGATAGGAAATAAATCCATTTTTAACAATTCATTTACCAATCTTTCATTATGTTTATGGTTAAATGCTTCCTTAATGGTTTTCCATTTATCATTATCAATTTCTCTGATACCTTCAGGAATTGTTGGATAAACTTGAAATAAATCATCCAAATATGATTTTTGCTTTGCATATTCAGTGCTTAATTTTGTCCAGTAATTCATTTCATCTCCTGTTTTTCTTACACATAACGACCAAGCTCACTGGCGGAGATGGAGCGCAGCGGAATCCCCGTCCAGTGAAGTGATTCGTTAGCTGTTTTAATCATTTTCAGGTTCAACGAGCCGACAGACTTCATGCCCGCAGACTTTGCATTTTCCTCTGAGAATCAAGTCATCCCTTTGCATCTTCGCTGTTTTCAGAACGATAGGGACAGAATTCAAGCATTTTCCGCAAAATACGTTGTTCAAGATTTGGGTCTGTGCAGATTTTGGTATCTTATTCCATCTCTCCTTAGCCTCTTTTGTAAAAGGCTCGTACGGTCGGATAGGTACTATCTTTTTTTCATTCATCCTGGTCATCGTATGTATCCAAATACACTTGTAGCTTGTCGAAAAGTTGATCAAGTTCCTTCTCAAGCTTTTTGTTTTTCGTATGATTCGCCTCGGCTGCAATGTAACCTTGAAT
>JACREW010000165.1 GCA_016212685.1 Nitrospirota bacterium | reverse complement strand
GTCTTTAATAAGCGCTATATCAACAGGAATAGGATCATCCGGCTTTAGGCCGAGAGGCGTTGCATTGATGATAATGTCCAGTCCTGAAAAAAATCCTGCGCTTTTTATTGACGCCGCATCCGCAATCGATACGCTTCCTTTCAGACTGTTCAGGCGCCCTCTCAATAAATCGGCTTTCTTAGCATCCACATCATACAGATATATTGCCGATGCTTCTTTGCAGAGATAATACCCTATGGCACGTGAAGCGCCCCCCGTTCCCACGATTAGAATCCTCTTCTCTTTGACATCTATTCCGGCTTCAGACAGCGACTGCATAAATCCCCTGCCGTCTGTATTAAACCCCGTAAGCCTTCCGTTATCGTTCTTTATAGTATTTACAGCGCCGATAAAAGATGCCTCTTCGCTTATTTTATCCAAAAAAGGCATTGCATTTTCTTTATGCGGCACTGTTACATTTGCGCCTCCAAGACCCAATCCCTTAATGCCCTTTACCGCATCGCTCAATAAATCGGGCATGACGGGGAAAGTCACATAGCAGTAATCAAGTTTTAAATGCTCGAAAGCGGCATTGTGCATTGCAGGCGAAAGGCTGTGTCCCACCGGCCAGCCGAGCAACCCCACCACCTTTGTCTTTCCGCTTATATTCATAACATCTCCTTCGCAATCGCCTCCACTATCCCTTTCGGCGTGGATTCGATAATCACTGTCTTAACCCCTAATATGTCTTCCACGTCCTGCCGCGAGACGTCATCTAAAAACACCTCGTCTCCCTCACGCATCACAACATCGGGGATAAGAAGGATGTCGTTTTTTCCGGCAACTCCGGACAAGGTCTTCATCACATCCCTTCCGGTAAGCAGTCCCGTAACCGTAACGCTTTTACCGAAGAATGTATTCTCCACTGCCGCCGCTTCTATGTCAATACCGTTTTTTATGAGCCTGTCGACAAATTTCGACAGATACGGATAAAAAGAAACACCGGTAAATATAATAAATTTTTTCCCCTTCGCTGCTTCCGGAATCTTTACCCGCTTTGACTGATGAAGGAACAAGGGAACCATCCCGATTCCGTTTTCTATTTGAGGCAGATCTCCGTATTGTTGCAGCGGGGGGAACGGCGCCTCCGCCTTTATATATAATTCATCCGCCGCGTAAACGATATGATCCCCGTGCTTCCTTTTGAATCTTGACTGAAGCTTATGAATCGTCTCAATCGCTCTGACGGCATCTTCCTTTTCTACGGGCATGATCGCTTTTTTTCTGTGAGCGGTCAGTCCCACCGGAACTACGGCAATGGACATCACATAGGGATAATGCCTGTACAGATCGGTTATGGTCTTTTCAAGATTCTTGCCGTCGTTGTATCCGGGACATAGGACTAATTGGGTGTGCATCCTTATTCTATGCGCGGCAAGAAATTTTATCTCCTTTAGGATATCCGAAGCGCCGGGATTCCCGATCATTTTGTTTCTGATTTCGCTGTTTGTTGAATGGACGGATATGTAGAGGGGACCGAGCCTTTGCTTCACAATCCTTTTCTTATCCGCATCGGAAAGGTTAGTCATGGTTATGTAGTTGCCGTAAAGGAACGACATGCGATAATCTTCGTCCTTTACATAGAGCGGTCTTCTCAGTCCCTTTGGAAGCTGCGACACAAAACAAAATATGCAATTATTTCTGCAGGTCTTGATTTTAAAGGACTTCGGCACTATGCCAAGCCCCGGAGCGGAGACATGGCCGGCATCTATCGCGACGGCTATTTTTCCCTTACCCCTTTTAACCTGAAGCTTCAAATCGGGCTCGACGCCGTAGAATATCAGGTCTATGGCGTCCCTGATTTTATGTCCGTTTATCGAGACAAGACAGTCGTGAGGCCTCAGTCCCGCCTTTTCAGCGGCGCTTTCCTTCTCTATGTGCTCTATTTCGACGCCGCAATTACTTTTCACTTGCCTGCTTTAATCCCCTGTAAATATATTGCAGTCCCGACGCGGCAGTAAGCGCCGCGACAGTTAAAAACATCGCGTTCACCGGAGACGGGATAGAATCCGTATTGACTGAAAGAAGCGCATAGGCAATGAGTATAAGCTGAGATGCGATTGCCGCCTTGCCTATCAGTGACGGTTCGACTTTTGTTATATGGTAAATAAGATACAATGACAGCCATCCGAGCATCACAATAAGATCGCGGCTTATCACGATTATGGTCAGCCACATCGGTATCCAGTCATAAACGGAAAAGAGGATAAAAGATGTTACGAGCAGGGATTTATCGGCAAGGGGGTCGAGGAACGCTCCGAGTTTCGTCTTCTGCTTTGTGATCCTCGCTAAAAGCCCGTCGAGGGTATCCGAAACGGCGGCGGCTATAAATAAAAACAGCGCATAATCATACCGCCTGTATATCAGCGCCGTCACAAATACAGGGATTATCACTATCCTGATAAAGGTGATTATATTGGGAATGTTCAGAACCTTCATGGCATCAAAATGCAACACTGCCTCTCACGGCATATTAAATGGAATGCCTTTGAAATTCAGGTTTACTCCTATTTTTTTATAACATGCAGTTTTAACTACTGACTGCTGGCTGCTGACTGCTGTTAACAACATCATGGAATGGCATGTTTCGAGCTTGAAACCATGTTTTTCCGCATTAGCGAGGGCGGAAAGAAAGCTCTTTACAGCCGCCTTCCCCCTGCCTTCCATAAATTCCATCTCTCCCTGAGTGAGGTCGCAATATATAATCCCCCTCGGGTCTTTTGTCTTTTTAAAATTCCGCAGCGCATTCTTTATATGTTCCCTCGCATTGACGAAATCCCTTTTTATTTTATAAACATTCGCAAGGCTCCATAGCGTATACGAGTAACTCACGATATCCCCTATTTCTTCATAAAGCGCTGCCGCCCTGTTGAAATGCTTCACGGCATCCGCATAGTTATCCGTCATCCTGAAGGCATTGCCGATACCGCAGTGGGAATAGGCAGCGCCGAATTTATCCTTAAGTCCTTTGAATATCTCGTTGGCTTCCCTGTAATAATCCATCGACTCTTTAAATTTCCCCGCAATCCTGTGCGTGCCGCCGAGTCCGCATAACGCGTAAGCGACTCCGGATTTGTCCTTGGAATGAGCGAAAATACTTTTCGATTCCTTGAATTTTCCTATGGCCTTAGCTATATTGCCCGCGACTCTTAAAGCTCCTGCCTCTGCCCATAGAGAAAACGCTACGCCTCTTTTATCTTTTTCCCTTTCGTAAGTCTTTCTGGCGCCGGCGATAAATCTTATCGCCTCTTTCCACAGGCCTATCGCCCTTAGAGACAATCCTATCCCCGCCATGCAGTCAGCGGCGGTGAGCTTATTTCCCAATGCCTCGCATGCAGCCAGCGCCTCTTCATAATTTC
>JACREW010000164.1 GCA_016212685.1 Nitrospirota bacterium | reverse complement strand
CATCATATTCCCGAAATCCTCGGGTTTCAGGTTCTTAAGCCATTCCTCGAGCTCGTCGGCTATCTTTACCTCAAGCACGCTCTCTTCGACGAAAATAGGCGCGTTTGCCCGAAGCGCGACGGCGACCGCATCCGAGGGCCTCGAGTCTATGCTTACGTCCCTTCTGCCGTCGCTTCCGTGGATAGCGGCATAGTAAGTATTGTCGACGATTTCGGTGATCACTATCTTTGTGATCCTGACATTAAAGCCGTCGAATACATTCTTAACGAGATCGTGGGTAAGGGGCCTCGGAGTAATCACCTTTCCGAGGGCGAGGGCTATTGCATCGGCCTCCGGCTTGCCTATCCATATGGGGAGGGTCTCGGCGCCGTCTATCTGATGCAAGAGCAGGATATACATGCCGCTTCTCGGATCGAAAAGCAAACCTTCCACTTTCATTTGAATGAGCATTAATTAAACCCCAGTTCCTTTAATATGCGTTCGTCGCCGCGCCAGTCTTTTTTGATCTTCACACGCAGTTCTATAAAAACCCTCGTATCGAGCAGCTTTTCTATATCGAGCCTTGCGGCTGTCCCGATAGATTTAAGTTTCGAACCGCCTTTTCCTATTATAATACCCTTCTGCCCCTCTCTTTCAACATAAATATTCGCATCGATAAATACAACCCCGTTCTCCCTCTCCGACCAATGCTTTATTTCCACCGCGACGGAATGCGGTATTTCGTCTTCGGTATGCCTGATTATCTTCTCCCTGATTATCTCCGCCGCCATAAACCGCTCAAGCTGATCCGTCAGCATATCGTCGGGATAATATTTAGGCCCTTCCGGAAGATAATCCGTAACCGTCTTTATTAAGCCGTCAACTCCGTCGCCGGCAAGCGCGGAGACCGGTATTATCTCCTTAAACGGATAAAGCCTGCTGTACGCATCTATAAGCGGCAGCACCTCCGGCTTTTTAACCGTATCGATTTTGTTTATCAGCAGGAATACGGGTTTGTTTAAATCCTTCAGAATATCGATTATAAACTTATCTCCGCCGCCGGGTTCTTCGGGCTCGACCATAAAAAGTATCACATCCGTTTCCTTTACCGATTCCCTTGCCTCTTTGACCATAAGCTCTCCGAGCTTGTGTTTCGGCTTATGGATTCCGGGAGTGTCGATGAAAATTATCTGTGCGTCAGGCAGCGTTTTAACGCCGACTATCCTGTTCCTCGTGGTCTGGGGTTTCGGAGAAACGATGGCGACCTTTTCGCCGAGTATCGCGTTGAGCAAGGTGGATTTGCCGACATTCGGCCTGCCTGTTAAAGAAACATAACCGCTGCGAAATTTTTCCATCTACTTTAGATTTGCCAGAGCTTCTCTTATCCTGTCCAATCCCTTCTTTATATTCTCCATCGAGGTGGCATAAGATATGCGGATAAAATTGTCGTCCCCGAAGGCCTCGCCGTGTACAAGCGCGACATTCGCGTCTTCGAGGAGATACATCGCCATATCGAACGATGAATTCATCGCCCGGTCTCCAGCCTTTTTACCGTAATGTTTTGAAACATTCGGGAACGCATAAAATGCGCCGTTGGGCTTCAGGCAGCTTACGCCTTCGATGGAATTCAGTCCGTCCACTAAAAATTTTCTCCTTTTGTCGAATTCCACGCGCATTGTGTTTATAAAATCCTGCGGGCCCGTCAATGCGGCCACCGCCGCCTTTTGTGAAATTGACGCCGGATTTGATGTAGACTGGCTCTGGATATTGGTCATTGCCTTTATGATCTCCCTGTGCCCGGCAGTATAGCCGATTCTCCAACCTGTCATGGCGTGGGATTTCGAAAGCCCGTTAATAACAATGGTCTTATCTTTTATCTCTTTTCCGAGAGATGCGATACTGAAAAATTCGGTGCCGTCGTAAACGAGCTTTTCGTAGATCTCATCCGAAATAATGAAGATATTATGCCTTAACGCTATCCCGGCAATAGCCTCGATTGTCTTTTTATCGTAGGTGAGCCCCGTAGGGTTCGAAGGGGAATTCAGTATTATCGCCTTTGTATTTTTCGTTATCTTAGATTCGAGGGCATCCGGCCTCAGCATAAAACTATCTTCTTCGTATGTCTTAATGAAAACCGGAGAAGCATCGTTAAGCAGCACCTGATCCGGATAAGAAACCCAGTAAGGCGACGGGATTATTACTTCATCTCCTGGGCCGTAAATGGCCTGCGCTACATTATAAAGGCTGTGCTTTGCTCCGCAGGAAACGAGTATCTCTTCTTTTACATACTCAAGATTGTTATCCTGTTTAAGTTTCCGTGCAATCGCGTCTTTAAGCTCGTCGATGCCGCCTACAGGAGTGTATTTTGTAAAACCGTCCCTGATCGCCTTGATTGCAGCCTCTTTCACGTGTTCCGGCGTATCGAAATCAGGCTCGCCTACGCCGAAGTTCACGACATCAATCCCCTGAGCCTTCATAGCCTTAGCCTTAGCGTCAACGGCAAGAGTAGGGGACGGTTTGATCTTTTTAGCCCTTTCGGAAAGCATAGAAAAGTCCTCCTTAATTAAAAAATATCTATCCCTATCTGTTTGAAATGCTCGTCAAAAGTAAACGCCTTTCGTAAATCTGAATTCTTCATTAAGACAAAACTCGTACAATCCGTGAAGCTGAAACTTTTGTCTTCATATTTTTTGAATAACTCCCAAGCCTTTAACCTGTCGTCCTGCGATACATCCATGATTGTGACTATATTACTGAACAAAAGCGATTCTCCGAAAACAACGGATGCCTTATGGGAAACCTTGTGGCGTATAAGGGTAATGCTCTCATCCATGATGTATTCCGATGTGACGAGTTCGACTTTACGTTTCTTTATTTCTAAACTTTTCAATACGGCTTCTTTATGATTTTGGTCTTTGCTGTCGTGAAGAGCAAACCATGCGGATGTATCTACAAAGAGCTTCATTTATCTTTACCGTAGAGATATTTATCGTGATTCACGGAAATATCGCCTTCCTGAGAGCTTCCGGCGCCGACCATGTTCCAGAGGGAATCCTTTTCCCAATCTTTTCCCTTTTCTCTTTTAAGAAAATCCGATACCGCATTTCTTATGATATGGGCAATTGTTGTCTTTTCTTTGTTGGACTTTCTTTTCAACTCCAATAGGATATCTTCGGGCAGATACATTTGCGTTCTTCTTAAGGTTGCCATAATTAAAACCTCCTTAGATGTATAAGTATATACATCGCCGGAAACATCTGTCAAACGGAGGGTCGTCTTTCAGCGGCCGGAACTTTTTAATTCTCTGATCTTATTCAACGTATCCTTATAGTTTTCATTTGACGGGTTTAGTTCCAATGCCTTCAGGACAAGGTCTTCCGCTTCGTTAATGATTTCTTTCATATCCTCGGCCTTTAGCCTTGAGCCTTTAGCCTTATTATAATAAAGCCATGCAAGGTTATTATAAGCATCGGCGAGGTCGGGCTGTTTTCTGATCGCCTTCTTATAATGGCTCTCTGCCTCGTCTAAATCTCCCTTTTGCATATACGCGTTGCCGAGATAAAGATAGGCCGCCGGAAGTTTCTTCGATGCCTTCTTGAATTCCTCGACGGCGTTATCCATCTCTCCCTTTTTCTCGTATGTTATGCCCAGATTTATATGTTCTTCAGGCGTCAGGGGGTCATCGAGGATGACTATCCGGGGCAGAGAACAGCCGGTGAGCAGTAAGCAGAAAATAATAGAGCAGTAGAGCAGTAGAGCGTCAGAACGGCTTAAACAGTTCAAACGGTTCAAACTGTTACTTATTGCGCTTCTGCGCTGTTGCTCTGCAGATCCCCTGACTTCTTTTTTATCCACAATGTCCAATAGTTTGTTTTTTCCCATGACCTCAGAAATTTTTCTTTCTCTATAAATGCGTGTTCGGTTTTGCCGGAATTTACCGTCACGCCGTCTTCGTTATATCCTACCACCACCATGAAATGATTAGCCTGATATACGAAGAATCCGTAATCGACAAGGACTATCAAAGGATAACCGCCGTCTATCCTCGTTTTCAGGTCTTCCCAGTTCCCGGCATACTGCTGTG
>JACREW010000162.1 GCA_016212685.1 Nitrospirota bacterium | reverse complement strand
GTTCAGTATATCTTCAAATCGTTCCTCCGCTTCTATCTCATTTTTAATCTCAACAATGCCGTCCGTGATCATATCCACGAGCCTGTCTGCATATATCACGATTTTTTCCTCGAGGGATTTGAGGGTATAATCTTTTACAGGCAATCTCAATTCCATTGCCTCTTCCTCGGTAAGCCCGCCCCTTATGTGTTTTTCCATTATGTCTGTAACAGCTTCGGGAAGTCCTATTTTCTTTCCGAGGTCGGCGCCTATCTTGCCGTGTTCCATCCCATGAGTCTTTGCTTTGCCGAGGTCGTGGAACAATGCTCCCCTGCCGACGAGTTCCATATCAAGTTTTGCGTTTGTGCGCTTCGCAATTTCCAGCGCCTTTTCAGCTACCTTGACGCAGTGTTTTATGTCATTTTCTGAAACACCGGTCTTTCTTAGAATTGTAATGTCAGAGTCCTGAATTTTATAGCTCATATTCCCCTCTACAGTTATGTTGTCTGCTGTTTCGCTGTTTTTACGTTTATTGCAAATACCGGAACGGCAAGGATAAGCATTAAAGACATTATCCAGAACGAATATAGATAGTCAAAGTGTGCAATCAGAAGCCCTGCAAGGATAGGGCCTGATGCATGTCCTATATCGAAGATCGTTCCGAATGTCCCCATAGCGGTTCCGAAGTGTTTCTCTTTACATATGTCGGCCACCAAAGCGGCGGAGGAAGAGGTCACGAATGCCTCTCCGAAGCCGAATACAATTGCCGCAAGCATAAGCAGGTAGAAATCCCTCAGCAATGGGATTGAGCCGAAGGATATGGCGCATAAAATCATGCCTGCGGTGATTAGAGGCTTTCTGCCATATCTGTCGGATGTCTTCCCCATGATTGGCTTTGAGAGAATAGTTACAAATACCTGAATCCCCCACAGCAGGCCTGCCTGAAATTCATTCAGTCCTGCAACCTTTACCGCGTAAATGGGAAGGAACGCCTCCAGCGCCCCGACCGTCATATTTTGCAGTCCTTCCATATTGGAGGTTATCAATACCCGTTTATCGCTGATTACCTCTTTTATTCCGGAAAGAAATTTTTCATACGACTCCTTAAGGCTTTTCCCCTTTTCGACCTTTTCCCCATGCGTTAAAAGCTTCAGGGCTATCAGCAGGGACGCCATTCCCGCAATTCCGCTTACAATATAGACTGTCTGAAATTCAGCAAGAGACGGGCTGCCTGCCGACATGCTGTACAGGATAAGGCCTCCCACAGGCGCGCCTATGAGATTTCCGATGATGGTCACCGATGAGAACCATGAAAGCATCGCCCCCTTGTTCTTCCCTGCAAAGTCCGCAACTACAGCCATGGAGACAGGGCCGTATACGGCTGTCGCGAGGCCGTGTATGAACCTTATAATAATTAAGAGGCTATAGTCCTTTATCAGAAGGTAAGCAAAGGGCATGACGGCAAATACCACAAGCCCTATCAGCATTGTCTTTCTTCTTCCTATCACGTCTGAAAGAGCGCCTGCCGGAAGTTTAAAGAATATTCCCGTAACTGTGGATATGCCTACCGCAAAGCCTATCGCTTCGGGACCAGCTCCTAAATAGAGGGCAAACAGGGGAAGCACGGGGCTTCTCGCAAGGGCGTAAGAAAGCCTCGCAAAGAAGCCTACCGTGCAGAGTGCGTTAAAGGGAGACAATAAGTTCATTTCAAACCTCAATGTTTTGGAGCAGCCTGCCTGTCGAAATAGATGCTCTTCCCGGTGATGCTGATGGGTATTCCCATGACTACCTCTCCTTTTATCAGACCCAATGCCCTTGCCGCTGCTCCGACACGCTGCTGAACCCTGTTATCCACGTTTAAAAGACTCGCGGTCTTTGCGGCGGATGAAAGGGCAACACCGATGTCAATCATTCTCATTACACAATGCGGCCCGGTGTATCCCATCTCTTTTTCTTTAATCTGCCTGTTCTTTGAGAACTCCGCGCATGTGGGATAGCCGCAGCCGCCGCAGTCATAACCTGCAGTTACCGGTTTGCCGAGGCCGACAAGAAGGAGAGCCTCAGAGTTTTCTATGTTCGATGCATCCCTCAGCCAGAATGCCTCGTTGGTGCTTTTAGGAGCGTATTCCTTCAATGCCTCCGCAATCTTTTTGAGGTCTTCGTCTTTTGTTATTACGACTATTTCAAGGAAATCCTTTCCTCCAGCCTTCGGCGCAGTCCTCGCCGACGCAGCCATAAGCTTTACCGCCATCTCCGCTACTTCTTTCATTTGAAACCTCCTCGGTTATAGAATAGTTTTAAATATAAAGCCCGCAACGGCGGACCCTGCAATAACAAGCATCATTCCCCATTTGAATCGTGTCATGCCGATAAACGCGATGACCGAAACCGCAAGAGCAAACCAGTCAAATGCACCTGTATCGGGGAAGATGGTATGATAAGTAAAATTCACGCCGAGGTTCAGCACAACGCCGACCACCGAGGCTGTGATTGCAGCCAAAGCGGCCCCAAGCTTGACATTGCCCCGAATTCTCTCTATAAAAGGCGCACCGACAAAAATCATAAGGAACGAGGGGACAAAGGTCACCCATGTGGTAAGAAGTCCTCCTATTGCGCCTGCAATCGCAGGGCTCATGTCCACTGCGTGCGTGAATGCCGCAAGGTATCCTACAAACTGGTTCACCATAATAAGCGGTCCCGGTGTCGTTTCAGCAAGGCCGAGGCCGTCCATCATCTGCTCAGGCGAGAGCCATCCGTAATGGGCAACCGCCTGCTGGCTGATGTATGAAAGTACGGCATACGCACCGCCGAAAGTGACTACAGCCGCCTTGCTGAAGAGGATTCCTATCTCTACAAAGATGTGACCCCAACCCTTCCATGCGCCGAGAACGGCAATAGGCGCAAACCATAGCGTCAAACATAATGCGGCCACCTTTATTGAGCGCTGCCATGAAGGAATCATGTGCAGCGTGGATTCCCGTAATATCGGTTCAATCGAAGAGTTTTGATTATTGTTAGAGGAGGATGCGAGCCTTGACGGCATATATATCCCCCCGATATAGCCCGTAATCCCGGCCGACAACACAATAAGGGGAAAGGGGATATGAAGAAAGTAAATGCCGACGAATGCAAGCGCTGCAAGGGCCGCAAGAAAGCCGTTCCTGAGAGATTTTTTACCGATCCGTATGACCGCCTCGGCAACAATCGCCGTAACAGCAGGCTTGAGTCCGTAAAACAATGCCGCAACTGAGGGAATACTGCCAAAAGAGGCATAGAGCCACGAAAGCCCCCAGAGGATAAATACGGATGGAAGCACAAAACAGACGCCTGCCACGATGCCTCCCCACGCGCGGTGCATGAGAAACCCGATATAAGTTGCGAGTTGCTGCGCCTCGGGCCCCGGCAGAAGCATGCAGAAATTCAGCGCTTGCAGGAAGTGCGCTTCATCAATCCAGCGCCGTTTCTCGACAATATCTTTGTGCATCATGGCGATCTGCCCCGTAGGGCCGCCGAAACTTATAAAGCCGAGTTTCAGCCAGTAGCGGAATGCCTCTTTAAATGTTATCACTTGAGACATGGGATACTACCTCACTATTTCGATGCGTACAGCATCTCACATACGAATTAAACGGTGGCAGGCGATTCTTCGCCTTTAACAATTAATACGGCACATCCGGCCTTGCCGATGACTTGCTCGGTTGCGCTTCCTGAAAAGATTTTTTGCAATGCGGTCTTCACAGGTATTCCCATGACAATCAAATCAACGCCTCTGCCTCCGGCGGTCTCTACAATTAAATTGTATGACCTGCCGCTTGGTGTCAGGCCTTCCGCAGGAACTGCTTCTTTTTTAGCCATTTCGATGACCCTGTTCACATTCGCCTTCGCTGCCTCAAGTTCGTCGTTAGAGCGCATGGAAGAAAGGGCTATGACGCTGCTGCAGCACCTCTTCGCAATTTTTATTGCCTCTTCAGCCGCGGCAATGCTGTGTCCTGAGCCGTCTGTAGCGATGAGAATATTTTTGGGCCCTATAACTGCCGCCCTCGGAACGACAATGACTTTGCACAGAGCATGTCCTATGACCTTTGCAGCCACCTCTCCCATAAGGAGTTTCTTCAGCCCTTTTGTGCCGCGTCTGCCGATGAATATCAGGTCAGTCTTTCTTTTTGCGGCTTCCTCAACAATGACCTCGTGGGGCTCGCCTCCGTGTGCCATGATCGTTTCGCATTCAATGCCTTCCTCCAATGCCTGTGCTTTTACCGTTTCGAGGTGTTTTTTTATCCCTGCTTCGAGGGCTTCTTCTATTTTTTGAGGTGAAAATGCCTCGTAATCGATAATCACCTCAACGACTGACATTGCATAGAGCTTGCTCGAACACTTTTTCGCAAAGCTTATTGCCTCCCGTATTGCCCCTTCGCTGTATAAGGAGCCATCTGTTGCTAAGAGGATTCTCTCACTCGTTATCGGACACATCTCTGCACAATTCATAATTGCCCCCTGTTGGGAATTTCCCGCATTAGGCGGGATAGCCCAATTATAGACTACAATAGCCGCATCGTCTACTGCTCCCTTCCTTGAATGAAAGGGAGCAGTTTCTTATATCGCTATTTTTTGAGAATTTTCATCGCATCATCCAGCATATCCATTGCCTTTTGGTAATTATGCGCGCCTGAGCTTTTGTCAAGCGAAACCGCATTCAGCAGTTTTTTAGCCTTTACCGCTTTTCGCCCTTTTTTCTCATATGCCGCCACTGCCGCGCTTACCTCTTCTATTTTATTTTTTACTTCCACCTGCTGTTTAAGCATGGCAGCGCCCATTGCCTCGCGCTTCTCGCCCTGATGGCAGGCGTCACAGCTTGACCTCATCTTTAGTTCATCGGCGGTATGCGGCATTATAGACTTAAAGGTATGGGAAGATACATCCCAGTGCTCTTTTGTCTTTTTAGTGCCTCCGGCCCTGTTTGCTATTTTTGCCATGTGGCAGTCTGTGCAATTTGCCCCTGACTTGGCCATTACGCTCCCCACGTACATTTCGGCGCTTGCGGTATGGCATGATGCGCAGAGCATACCCTTGTCGCCGCGCACCTGCGCATAACCGGTCTTAGATGAATGAACATCATGACATGTGATGCAGGTTACGCCTGCGTTTTGGTGTTTGCTCTTTTGAATGTCGTGGTATTGCTGCCTGTTTTTGCTTGCAAAATCATTAGGCCAGAAATTCTTAGGCTTTGTGGAGTATGTCCAGAACTCAACTCTATCCTGCAAATCAGTGTTGCCGATGAAAAAATCCTGCGGAAACGCAAGGTCTTTTTCATTTTTGTTTGTTACCCTTGAGTGGCACTGCCCGCACAATTGGTCTTGCTGAAGCGCATTGAGATTTAGCGGATTTATTATTGCATCCTTGCTTTTTGTTTGCACATGCTTGCTTCCTGGACCGTGGCACATTTCGCATGAAATGCCGAGTTCCAACTTAACCGCAGTCCATTTTCCGGATGCCTTATCCTTTGAAGTTTTAAATCCGGTAGTATGGCAGGCATCGCATTTTGCATCGCCGACCTGTGTTTTCGGCATTTCCTCAGGCTTTTTGGGCCTGCCGTCAGGAGTGCCGTCGGCAATCCACCAGAAGTCATTAAAAGGCTTTGAGCGCCACTGTCCGTCAGCCATAACCCATCTCATGGGTGTTGCGTAATACATGCCTCTAACTACAGCTTCAAAGTGCTGTTCCCAGTTTCCGCCAAGCACATAGGCTATCGGATAGGTCTGATTATTCGCTGGGTTGTCTTTGTCAATAAGCGTGAATGTGAATTTATCGCCTTCTTTAACTAATTTGATTGAGGGAGATATTTTCACTTTTTTCTTGTCGGCGGTTTCTATTTCCACATCTTTGTAGGTTATCTCCACATTATTGAAATCAGCCTTCACTATAGACGTATCGATGTCCCGGTGCATGTTGGCATGCCACGTCTCTTTCCAGTCCATGTGCTCCTTCTGGTGACATTCCTTGCAGGCCGAAGAGCCCACATAATTCGCATTTTTGATCTCATCCGCGACTGTGGCCTTCTTTTTCTCGGCTGTCGGCAGCGATTTTTTCGCGCCGCCGGGAACCCCGAAAACCGTTCCGGCGCAGAGCAAAATTAATACTAAAGACAAGATACCTTTCAACCCTGTGATTCTGTTCATACGAACTCCCCCTGAATGTAATATTTGATTATAATGTAGCATGTGTTACATGAGAAGTCAAGAAAAAAATATTGAGAAAAAATATTGAGGCTGTTTTCGCGGGTTACGCCTTTGATTCGTATAGCATCTCGAAGATCGTCATTCCCTTTTCGAGGGCATCGGCATCATTCAGGGCTGTTTTTCTTATCCCTGTCAGCACTTCTTCTATGCCCTTTGCCTCAGGTGCTTTGTATTTGTCATCCTTTATGTCGAGTTCATGGACTATTGCGGCTATCTTTTTGATTTTTTTTTCATTAAGGGTGAACGCTTTTGCTATAACCTCAAAGGTGCACAGGTCGCCTATATGCGTGAATTCGCCGCCCATGACGTCGAAGGCGACCGTTTTTTTGCCGGGCTGTCCGATTTCCTTTTCATCCGCGAACCTGAACACCGCATTTTTGTCTATAAATTTTTTGATAAGCCATGCGGATGCCATCCTGTCTATAAACGGCCTTTTTCTGGTTATCCATATCCTGCCCTGATAATCGGCGGCGCGCTTAGGGGTTATTGCGCGGCTCGGTATGCTCGTATAAGAAGCGTCTATGCCCGCCAGTTCCGCTCGCAGGGTATCTAACTTCTTTTTAAAAATCGCGCCGGTTTTTGATGAAAAGAAATCTATCTTTCGCACAGCTTCAAACTCTTTTAACAGTTTATTAAAGGCTTCTGCTGTTTTTTTCGCATGTCTGCCGCTTCCTTTTTTTATGCTCTGTATTTTTATTTCTATTGCTTCGCTCCTTTTCTCTATGTCATGGTAGTCCTTTTCCCTCTGTTTGTTGAAGAGGTCTATTATCTCCCTGTCCTTCATGGTTTCTATTTTCCCCGCGCCGATAAACGCGGCCTCGCCCCCCACGGCGTCCACTTCGGAAACGAGCCACTGGCAGAACTCATAATGCTCCTCGCTGTAAGGCAGGATGTAGGCTGCCCCCTTGAACGGCAGGGAGCCGGCCTTTATGAGTCTCCTCCATATCTTCATCCTGCTGCTGACAGGCTTTGAAGGCGCGCTGTAGAAAAATAACAGCCATCCGGTTCCTGATGGTTTATGTTCAATGTAACTCATGATTTTAATGTAACTCATGTTATATGAGATGTCAATAAACCGGAGCTTTGGAGAGAAATACAGGATGTTATCAAATCCGTTACCGCAGAAAAATGCAGGACAAAAATATCAAAAGAAAAAACCCTACGGGAGGCTATTAATAAGGTTATTGAGCATCAGGGACTGCTACAACCCGAGGAAAAAGAAAAAGGGATTGCGTTTCCGCAACCCCTCTATAATTTTCATTGGCGTCCCCAGCGGGATTCGAACCCGCGTTACCGCCTTGAAAGGGCGATGTCCTAGGCCGGACTAGACGATAGGGACATATATGAGCCGCGTTGGATTCGAACCAACGACCCACGCCTTAAAAGGGCGTTGCTCTACCAACTGAGCTAGCGGCCCTGCCGGAAAAAGAAGAATATTAATTTACAATTTATGCCGTTTTTTTGTCAATGTGCAGGGCCATAATCCGTAATCGACCATTTAAAAAGGCGTAGAAGGCATGGCGGAAAAGCCTTTACCGGCGAATTTCCCAACCGGCATACGCCTTTCCATCATTATAAAGCAGGCACGGCTTCAAAGTCTTTAGCAATGCGATAAGGTTATCTTTCTGCCTGTTTATATTGCTGAATGCAAAAGGTGATCCTGAAATTGCCCTTAAACAACGGGAGGGTTCGGCTCTAAGGTATCGCTGCTATAGGCTTTTCATCCATACCTGCTTTATCTTTAAGATTATTTGCCGGCGGATTCCGGCCGTTATGCAGCGCCTCTCGCGTAAGCCAGCAGCCCGCCCTTTAATATCAACTCCTTTTCCCTGTCGTTCAGGTTTGCGACGGCCTCAAAAGAATAACCTTTAGTCAGGTTCTCGACCTCAAAGTTCTGGTCGCCCTTAATTACAGCATTGATATTTCCGATTAATAACCTGTCTCCCTGTCCTATTTTTTCATAATCTCCTTCGGATTTGAACAGCAGGGGCAGCACGCCGAAGTTTATAAGGTTCGCCCTGTGAATGCGGGCGAAAGACTTTGCGATAACTGCCTGAAGCCCTAAATACATCGGCGCGATCGCAGCGTGTTCCCTCGAAGAGCCCTGTCCGTAGTTTTCTCCGCCTATGATTATCCCTCCTCCGTTTGCCTTTGCCTCCATTGCGCGCTTGCTGAATGTATCATCTATATTTCTGAAGACGAATTCGGAGATTGCCGGGATATTCGACCTGAACGGGAGCACCTGCGAGCCGGCCGGCATTATGTCGTCGGTGGTTATGTTGGCGCCGAGTTTCAACAAAACCTCTGCCTCGATATCCTTCTTAAACGGCTCTTTTACCGGCACATCTTTTATGTTCGGGCCTTTTATTATTCTCACATCTTTCGCGTCGGCCTTCGGAGGTATGATAAGGTTGTCGTTGATAATGAACTTCTCAGGCTCTTTTACCTCGTCTATTTTGATTCCGGCGTCTCTCGGGTCTATGATCTCGCCCTTAACCGCCATTACAGCGCAGGCAATGGGATTTGTAAGATAGATCGAGGCATCCTTTGTGCCTGACCTGCCCATAAAATTCCTGTTGTAAGACCTTATGGATATATGACCTGACCCCGGAGCGCCGCCCATTCCGATGCACGGCCCGCATGACGATTCGAGTATTCTCGCGCCGGCGGAGATCATATCAGCCGTAAGCCCTTCCCTCGAAAGCATTTCATACACCTGCTTCGAGCCGGCATTTATCAGGAGATTCAGCCACTCAGGGACTGTATTGCCTTTAAGTATCGACGCGACTGTTTTCATCGCCTGATACGAAGAATTGGTGCAGCTTCCTATGCATACCTGATTGACCTTCTTCCCCGCGATTTCCCTGATAGGAACCACATTATCGGGGCTGTGCGGCTGAGCTATCATAGGCTCTATGCCGTTTAAGTCAAGCTCTATGATCTCGGAATATTCCGCGTCATTGTCCGCTTTTAATTCTACCCAATCCTTTTCCCTGCCCTCTGCCTTAAGAAAAGAAAGAGTCTTTTCATCGCTCGGGAATACGGATGTTGTCGCTCCGAGTTCGGCTCCCATGTTTGTGATGGTCGCCCTTTCCGTGACATCGAGGTCTTTAATGCCGTCGCCTCCGTATTCGAGTATTTTTCCCACGCCGCCTTTAACAGTCAGCCTTTTAAGGAGCGTAAGGATAACATCCATAGCGGTAACATACGGCCTCTGCAATCTACCCGTAAGATTAACCTTTACCACCTTCGGCATGTTTATCTCGAAGGCCGCTCCGGCCATAACAGTAGCAGCTTCAAGACCGCCCACGCCTACGGCTATCATCCCCATCCCGCCTCCGGTGGGGGTATGGCTGTCCGTGCCGAGGGCTATTTTGCCGGGCGCCGCGAACCTTTCTAAATGTACCTGATGACAGATGCCGTTTCCGGGCTTTGAAAAATACGCTCCGAATT
>JACREW010000160.1 GCA_016212685.1 Nitrospirota bacterium | reverse complement strand
TTTGTTTTTATGGAAAAGTTCATGAAAACTATGATATTCTAATAATTCATAACCGTAGTGTACCTTTTAGCTAAGGAGTAAAAATATGAAAATGTCGGGCGCTGAAATACTCATCGAGTCTCTGAAAAGGGAAGGGGTAAAACACATATTCGGATACCCCGGCGGCGTTATCTTGAACATCTTCGATCTGCTTTATGACGATAAGGATTTAAAGCTTATCCTTACGCGTCATGAGCAGGGGGCTGTGCACGCTGCTGACGGTTACGCGCGGGCTACCGGCAAACCGGGCGTTGTGCTTGTGACCTCCGGCCCCGGGGCTACGAATACCGTTACAGGCATAGCTACCGCTTCGATGGACTCGATCCCCCTGGTTGTGATGACAGGACAGGTTCCGACGGTGCTTATAGGGAATGATGCCTTTCAGGAGGCGGATATTGTAGGTATAACAAGGCCCTGCACAAAATATAACATACTCTCAAAGAATGTTGACGATCTTGCAAAACAAATAAAAGAGGCGTTCCATATCGCCGCTACCGGAAGGCCGGGACCCGTATTGATAGACCTGCCCAAGGACGTTACTTCAGGGAAGACCGATTTCGTATGGCCCAAGGATTTAGATATCAGGAGCTACAACCCGACCTACGAGGGCAATAAGTGGATGATAGAACGGGCAGCCCATGAAATCACGCGGGCAAAGAGACCCGTAATAATCGCCGGAGGCGGCTGTATCATATCGGAGGCTGCAAAGGAACTCAAGGAACTTGCCGAATATGCAAGCATTCCTGTGACTATGACCTTAATGGGTCTCGGGGCATTCCCCGGCACTCATGAGCTTTCGCTCGGGATGTTGGGAATGCACGGCACTTATTACGCAAACAAGAGTATTCAGGAATCTGATCTGTTGGTCGCCGTAGGAATGAGGTTCGATGACAGGGTTACCGGAAAGATCGAGGGCTTCGCTCCTCACGCAAAGATAGTCCATATAGATATAGATCCTACGTCCATAAGAAAAAATGTGCGTGTCGATATCCCCATTGTCGGCGATGTGAAACGGGTTTTAAAAGTTATGAATAAAGCGTTGAAAGATGATGTGAAGGAGCAGTGGGGCGAGGTGAGAAAGGCGTGGCTGAAACAGATAGTCGAATGGAAAAAAGAAAGACCTATGTCATACACGTACAGTTCCGAGACGATTAAACCGCAGTTTGTTGTCGAAAAAATATATGAACTCACAAAAGGAGACGCCATTATAACCACAGAGGTCGGACAAAACCAGATGTGGGCGGCCCAGTTTTATAAATTCGACAAGCCGAGAAGGCTGTTGACCTCCGGAGGGCTCGGCACGATGGGTTACGGATTCCCTGCGGCCATAGGCGCTCAGCTTGCGTATCCGGATAAGCTTGTTATAGATATAGCCGGCGACGGCAGTATCCAGATGAACATACAGGAACTCGCAACAGCGGTTATCTATAAACTGCCGGTGAAGGTCGCTATTTTGAACAACCATTACCTGGGCATGGTTCGCCAGTGGCAGGAACTCTTCTTCCATGAGAGATATTCCCATTTTCATTTGCAGACGGAGACCACGCCTGATTTTGTAGAGCTTGCCCATGCATACGGAGCGGTGGGCTTAAGGGCGACGAAACCGAGCGAAGTCGAGCCTGTCATTAAAGAGGCGTTTAAAATCAAAAAAACCGTTTTCATGGATTTCGACTGCGACTGGAAGGAAAAGGTGTATCCAATGGTTCCGGCAGGCGCAACGCTCGATACTATGCTTTTTGAGGAAAAAGAAAAGAAGGCTGAAAAGAAATTTAAAGCGGTCAAATAACGGAGGATACCTATGAGACATACTATATCTGTCCTTGTTGAAAATAAGTTTGGTGTTCTTTCGAGGGTTTCCGGTCTTTTCAGCGGCAGGGGGTATAACATAGAGAGCCTTTCCGTCGGAGAGACTATAGACCCGAACATTTCGGTTATGACCATTGTTACTACCGGCGACGACTCGGTTATCGAACAAATTACGAAACAGCTAAATAAGCTGATAGACGTGATTAAGGTTGTCGACCTTACGGAGCTCGATCACGTGGAAAGGGAGATGGTTCTTTTAAAAGTCGCCCCGAAACAGGAAAATAAAGCTGAAGTTTTGAGAACCGCTGAAATATTCAGGGGTAGGGTTGTGGATTCAAGTCCGACCGCGTACACTATAGAGATCACCGGCGATAATAAAAAGATCGAGGCGTTTATCGAACTGATGAAGCCTATGGGCATAAAAGAATTTGTAAGAACAGGGAAAGTAGCTATAGCAAGAGAAACAATAAAGAAAAAATAGAGGAGGAACATGAGTAGCAACAAAGTATACATGATTGACGTTACAAACAGAGACGGTGTTCAGACGTCGAGGATTTTACTGCCGAAACTTTCAAAGACCATGCTCAATATCTATCTCGACGAAATGGGTATTTATCAGAGCGAGATAGGATTTCCTACGCTTAAGCATGAGGTCAACTATATTAACGCCAATCTTGAGCTTGCCAAGGCAGGCGCTATAAATAGAATACACATCGAGGGATGGTGCAGGGCAATACCTGACGATATAAAGCTCTCGTTCAAGAATTGCCCTGATCTCAAGCATCTCAATGTCTCGATGTCCACTTCCGATATCATGCTGAGCGGAAAATTTCAGGGCAAAAAAACATGGAAGGACATATTAAGCGGAGTTAAAGAGGCTATAAAGCTTGCAAAGGAATTGGGCGCCGAAACGGTCGGTGTTAATGCCGAGGATGCTTCGAGGACAGGTCTTGATAGGCTGATAGAGTTTGCCATTGCAGGCAAAGAGGCAGGGGCCGACAGGTTCAGGTATTGCGATACCCTCGGAGCCGACGATCCGATTACGATTTATGAGAGGATAAAGGCGCTGTCATTCGCAACTAAATTTCCTATTGAAATGCACTGCCATAACGACCTCGGAATGGCAGAGGCCGTATCTGTTGCAGGGGCGCAGGGAGCGATAGAGGCGGGCGTTGA
>JACREW010000159.1 GCA_016212685.1 Nitrospirota bacterium | reverse complement strand
CTCCCTGTGGTTGGAAAGACGACTTCGGTTGTGGACTATGTAAAAAGGATAAACCTTGTCCTCCATGACAATAACCCTGAATATGACACTGTCCCTGATATGAAGGAGGCGATAGGACAGTATCTCTTTTTATTCAGCATGTCTGCAAAGCCCTCTGATCTGGACAATGTGGTCGACTATCAGTTCAAAAAAGCGAATATATGGGTTCAACTCAAGACGTGGGACGCGCAGGCGATGAGGGATGTAATAAAGGCTGTCGGTGATTATAAAAAGGTTCATTCCACTCTTATGGAATTTAAACCTGCAGGCATTGCCTACTTTAATCTTATCTGGAATGATGAGGTTCTATGGGACATGGTAAAGGGCTTTATCTTTGCAGTGGTTGCAGTTTTTATAATACTCGTTTTTAACTTTAAGTCTTTTAAATGGGCAGTCATCAGCTATGTGCCTTTGCTTTTCACCATCTTGCTGATTTATGGGGTGGTAGGATTTATCGGCAAGGACTTTGACATGCCCATCTCCGTGTTGAGTTGTCTCTCGCTCGGCATGGCAGTGGATTTTGCGATTCATTTCATAAGCAGGTTCAGGCAGAGGCTGGCGGAAAGTCAGAGCACCCCACCCCCTCACCCCCTCCCGCAAGGGGAGGGGGGTACCCTAAAATTTCCCTCCCCATCGCGGGGGGTGGGTACGGGAGGGGGTGGACTCGTCACTGATGCTTTGCTCTGGACCGCAGCGCGGCCCGGCAAGGGCATAATGCGCAACGCGGTGCTTTTTGCATCCGCATTTTCTGTGATGATGTTTGCGCCGCTTACGCCTTATATATCTGTTGGCGCATTCATCGTAAGCATGATGATGCTAAGCGCTATGATGACAATAATATTTCTGCCGGCACTCATAACATTAATGAAAGGCTGGCTGTTTAAAGGAGGAGGATTAAGATGATACGGTATCTGATGGTTTTGCTGATAATGCTTCTGCCTATTGAAGCGCTCGCAATAAGCGCGGAAGATGCAATGAAGAAATCGCAGGAAGCCTTTCATTATCAGGGCAAGGACTTTAAGGCACGGGTAATGATGAAGCTCATAAGCAAGGGCGGACAGGAGAGGATAAGGGAACTCACCATGCTCAGAAAGAACTTCGGGGAGGCCGGCGGCGACCAGAAGTTTTTCATGTATTTCTTTCAGCCCGCCGACGTTAAGGACATGACGTTCATGGTATACAAATATCCCGCAAAAGACGATGACAGATGGCTCTTTGTGCCTGCGATAAACATGGTAAGAAGAATTGCGGCTCAGGATAAGACCTCGAGCTTTGTCGGTTCCGATTTCACATACGAGGATGTTTCCGGAAGGGATATTCAGGACGACAAGCATGCAATAGTAAAGGAGGAAAAGCTTGGAACAAGAGATTGCTATGTTGTAAAAAGCACTCCGAAGGCAGGAGACGTGGATTACAGCTATAAAATCTCATGGATCGATAAGGGCAATTCCCTGCCGTTGAAGGAAGAATATTACGATAAAAAAGGAGAGCTCGGCAGGGTGTTCACGGCAGATGAAATAAAGGTTATAAAGAACTTTCCTACGATTACAAAGAGGACTATGAAAAACCTTCAGAGCGGACATAGGACAGAGGTCGCCTATATAAAGTCCGACTACCATATCGGGATCGAGGACAGTCTGTTCAGCGAGCGCTATCTCAAGCAGCCGCCTAAGAAGTGGATTGAATGATAAATAGCAATCGTAAAAACGTCATTCCCGCGGAAGTGGGAATCCAGAAGTATAGATTCCTGCTCCCTGCTTAATACATGCAGGGACAAGTTTTGCAAGAATGACAAGATAGAAATGGAAGCTTTTTCAGATGTAGTAAATGCTTTTGACCTGTTTGCAGAGGAGTACGACAGATGGTTTGATTCGCCGGACGGAAGAATTCTTTTCAAAGCGGAGGTTGAGGCAGTAAGAGTTTTAATGAAAAACCTTGAAAAGCCTTTTCTTGAGGTCGGCGTTGGAACAGGAAGATTCGCAAAGGAATTAGGGATCGAGTTCGGCATAGACTCTTCGCACAGGGCGCTGGAAATAGCAGAGAGGCGGGGAATAAAAGTAAAAGAGGCAAAGGGAGAAAGCCTTCCCTTTAAGGACGGGTCTTTTGGAGCGGTTTTTCTGCTCTTTACAATCTGCTTTGTGGATGACCCCGAAAAAATATTTTTAGAGGCTAAAAGGGCGCTGAAAAACGGCGGAGGCTTGATCGTCGGGATAATAAATAGAGAGAGTTTATGGGGTGAACTTTATATGAAAAAGAAGTCTGAAGGACATCCCATATATAAACATGCACGGTTTTACAGTATTGATGAAGTGCTAAAAATGCTGGGGGAAACAGGTATGGCTGTAGAAGCATATTCATCAACACTCTGCCAGTCGCCATCTGAAAAGCCTTACAAAGAGGCTGTACATAAAGGACTGGCAGAAGGTGCGGGGTTTGTGTGCATCCTGGCAAGGAAACCATTGGGAGTTAGATGAGCAATAAAAAATTTGCAACCCTTAGCCCATTAAGTAATCTCCTTATATCCCCCTTTATTAAAGGGGGGCGAGGGGGGATTACTAAACTATTTAAACTGTTACAAAAATTCAGATTTTTCTTTCAGGTTGTAGTAATCATGCTGCTCTTTTCCCCGGCTTATGCAATTGCATCAGATGTCTCCATCCACGGTTTCTTTCAGGGCAATTATTCTTTCGGCGCAAGGACAAACCCTGACGGCGGAGATTTCAAATGGGCTGAGGAAAGATTTCAGTTAAAGTTAGATGTGCCAAAAGAGTCGTTCAGACTGTTTATAAAGACCGATGCGTCTTTTGATCACATCGATGAAAAAGGAAGTTTGGAACTGAGGGAAGGCTATATAGATTATATCGCTCAAAAATGGGATATGAGAGCCGGCAGGCAGATAATTACATGGGGGCTCGGAGACCTGATATTCATAAACGATGTGTTCCCGAAGGACTATGAGGCGTTTTTTTCAGGAAGGCCGCTCGAATATATGAAAAAAGGCATCGACGGCGTAAAGATAGGGGCATATCCTG
>JACREW010000166.1 GCA_016212685.1 Nitrospirota bacterium | reverse complement strand
GGATACGACAAAGCCGCACAGATCGCAAAAAAAGCTTATAAAGAAAAACGGAGCATAAAGGAAGTGGCGGCTGAAATGACGGCTATGCCTAAAGAGGAATTGGAGCGATTAATAAGAGGGATACTAAAAACCCCATAAGACACAACATTCTAAATGCGTAATAACCTCCCTAAAGAAGTCACTTTTATATTATTACCGTACTTGCGGTCGCAACGGTTATAACCATAACAAGCGCAGTCCTGACCTATAAAAATTCCATTACGGCCGCGGAAGATTCCATAAAGCTTCAGGCCATCGGTATTGCTGTGAGCCTCGAAGCGTTGCTTAAAGACAGTTATGAGTTTAAAAACCGTAAAAACATCTTTAAAGACATTATTACCGAAAGCAAGTGGGAAGGCATAGCGTTTATCGCGCTTTATGACAAAAAAGGCAAAATCCTCCTTCATTCAAACGAAAATCTGATAGGCAGGGAAGTTCCGGACGAGTTCATTAAGACGGCAGCAGAAACCGGCAGTACGATTAACAGGTATGCAGTGCTGGGGACAGACGAAAGGGTTTTTATCCTCGATTTACCTGTGCATATAAAAAACACCGCCAACATACTCCGGCTTGCGCTTCGCGCATATCCGGTTGAAGGGATTATAAGGCAGGCGCGGCTGCAGGTCTTAGGCATGGCTGTTGTAATAGGCATTTTATGGGTTATCGGTTATTTCTTCATAAGGGCATCGCGCCGCGCCGAGGAATTAAAGACAAAAATGGCGGAGAGGGAACGGCTTGCCGTGATAGGAGAAATGGCGTCGGTGCTCGCGCATGAAATAAGAAACCCTTTGGGCAGCATTAAGGGATTCGCGCAGTATTTGAAAGAGCAGCAGAGCAGCAGAGCGGTAGAGCAGCAGACAGGCTATCTCGATATAATAATTTCCGAATCAAAACGGCTGGAGACATTAACCGAAGACCTTCTGATGTATGCAAAGCCTGTGGAATTAAAATTGGAGGAATTTGATATCGGCAGACTGATAGACGAGGTCATCAAAAGTTTCGACCGTTCGGCAGGGGGCATCGACATAACAGCTTCAGTTCCCTCGGAAATAAAAGTGAAATCCGATAGGGACAAGTTAACACAGGTGCTGGCAAATCTCATTAATAACGCCGCGGATGCTGTTGCCGATGACGGCATTATAGAGGTGAAGGCGGAGTCTACAGGTAAAACGCTGCTTTTAACGATAAAAGACAACGGTTGCGGCATGGACAGCGAGACTATGCAGAGGGCATTCGAGCCGTTCTTCACCGCAAAAACGAGAGGCACCGGATTGGGGCTTGCCATTGTGGATAAATTGGTGAAAGCGCTCGGAGGCAAAATAGAACTTGAGAGCGAACCGCTCTATGAGTCGAGTCTACGACAAAAAGGAACGGTTTTTAAAATAGAACTGCCGTGTTAAAATAAATTCAAAAAGATGGAGGGATTTTTTGATGAGGGCGAGTTTCCTTTATGTTTTATAAGGCAACCTATGCTCCCTAATCAAGGACGATAATTTTTCATATTCGGGGTCCTGTAATCTTGATTCCAATAATTTTTCAGTAAGGTTGTGTCCTTTGCCGGAGCCTCTTAAAAGTCTTCTTGCTTCGGCAGGAGCAATTTTTTCCGCGTCGTTAGGAAATATCACAAGAACCTCGGTAATTTTTTTAGTCTTTATATGCTCGATTGGTTTTATATCATGTCCGTCGAATAAAGCCCTGACAACCTGCATAACTCGGCCCTCCGTTTTATTTTAAATATATCACAAAAAACGATTTTTTCTTACACCCCCGCAAAAGTCCTGTTTAAAAGACGGAGGGATTTTTTGATGAGGGATAGGTCGGAGGGGAAATGTCTGCTGTCTTATGCTCCTGATATTGCGACTTCTACTTTATCGCCGGTGGCTTCATTTATTACGAGCAGTTTCCCTTGATCTTCTTTTCTAAGTTGTTCATTGGCATTCAATAATTCAATGCCGTAGATCGTGCCGTCAGGGGCAATATCAATATTGATTTCATCGCTGATTTTAATGGTTTCAACTTCTGTGAGTTTTTCATGCAGCCGCAGATACGCAATATTGTATCTCGGGTCGTAAGTTAATTTAATTTAAGCATCCCTCCTTCTTTTAAAAATAACGAGTTATGACGGTAATCACAATCCAATCACCGGCATCTTTTACGGCATATGCCTCGATTTGTTTTATTCCGTAATGTTTTCCTCTCCAAATATCGCTAAATGAGAAGTTTCTTCTAAACCCGGCGCGGCCATATTTTGCAGGGAATCCCTCTCCGCCTTCAATGGTTGCAATCACTTCATCCTCGGTTGCACCTCGTTCGGCCATTCTCTCCTTTGCATGCGGATGAAGCCGTATCATGTTTTAATTATAGCATGTATTTGATTCAAACTGACATATAATGTAGCTCTTACGCCCCCGCAAAAGTCCTGTTTAAAAGGCGGAGGGATTTTTTGATGAGGGCGAGGTCGGGAGGGGAGAGGCGGGAGAGAGGGCTTCTTTCCTGAATTATTTTCACGATTTCTTTATCGTTCCTGAAAAAATCACCGATATATATGTCAAGCGCCAGAGCGATTTTCATAAGAGAATCAAAGCTTACATTCACATTTCCTCTCTCAAGCTCGCCGATGTATTGATAGCTTAAATCAGCTTTTTCTCCAAGTTTTTCCTGAGTAAGTCCTTTTAGCTTTCTTATCTCCCTTATTTTTCTGCCGAGCGTTTTTCTTGCATCTTTGATATTCGATTTCATCAATAGAGATTATATGTGCTTTGCATCTTGAGAATAAATAATATATATGCGGTAAAACTATTTGACAAATAATAGATATATATTGTATTTTTACGCACTTTAGATCGAGGGGCTACTACAGGGAGGGGCATGTGGTCGAAAACAAGAGGGATAGCGGATGACATTTCTTAGATCGGGATTGCAGAGCATTATAATTTTTTGCCTTATTGGTTTTTTCCCGTTAAATGTTCTTTACGCGCAGGAGCGCAGCGGCGAGGTGCTTCAGCAACTCGAAAAGAAGGACATCATTCCCAAGGAAAGGCCAAAAGAGCCGCCTGAGATTAAAAAGGAAGAAAAGCCCAAAGAAGTCAAAGAACCTGTCGGCCCTAAAGTTTTCGTCAAACAATTCAAAGTCGAAGGCAATACTCTCCTCAGTCCTGACATCATAAACTCAATAACATCCGCTAACGAAAACAGGGAACTCACACTCGCTCAGATTCAGGCGGTCGCAGACCTCATAACAGCGAAATACAGGGAGGCCGGATATATCCTATCAAATGCCTTTGTGCCTGCTCAGGACATAAAAGACGGCATTGTAATCATTAAAATAGTCGAGGGCAAAGTCGGCAAAATCACAATTGACGGCAACAAAAGCTACAGCGCGTCATTCATCGAAAAACACCTTGCCGCAGTCCGGAAAGACCCCTCGCTCAAAGAACAGACCATCGAGCGGTCGCTGCTTATCCTCAACGAATATCCCTCTCTTGAGGTCAAGGCGGCCTTGCAGGCGGGAAAAGAGCCCGGAACAACCGACATCACAGCAAGCGTATCGGACAAATTTCCCATATCGGGCAGCATCGGTTACGACAACTTCGGCTCAAATACAACGAGCAAGCACCGCATGAGCGCCGCGCTTAATGTCGGCAATATCATTACGAGCGGCGATTCGATAATGCTCAGGGGAACTACAGGCCTTGACAGGATAGACATCAACAAACTCTCTTACGGCAGGGTCGAATACCTTATGCCCATCGGCGGAGACGGCACACAAATAGGCATTTACCACGCAAACAGCCTTTATAAGGCAGGAGAAGACCTCACAGTCCTCGGAATAGAAGGAAAGGCGCGGATATATACGGCATCTATGTAAGCCGTCCGTTTATAAAGACGAGAGAGCGGTCGCTTACCGTAAAGGCAGGATTTCAATACAAGGATGTTTACGAATACAGGCTCGACTCGCTCAACAGCAAGGACGACATAAGGATATTCAACATAGGCGTAAACTATGACTGCTCTGACGGCCTTTACGGAAGAAATATATGGGGAATCGAATACAGCATGGGAATAAGAGACCTTTTAGGAGGCGCGGGCAGAAAAGACGCCAATACCAGCCGCCTTAATGCCGACGGACAGTTCAATAAACTTAACATAGACGCGGCAAGGGTTCAGAAACTCCCCTTATACAGCTATCTTGTCCTTAAAGGCTCCGCACAGATTTCAGGGGACGAATTATTCGTGGCCGAGCAGTTCGTAATAGGCGGCATGGGCAGCGTCAGGGGATTCAAGCCCGCGATACACAGCGGAGACAACGGATACAGCCTGACCGCGGAGTTTGCGCTCTCGCCCTTCTTCCCCGAAACCAAAGTCCTCGGCCAAAAGATAGGCGACACTATCAAGCTTGCCCTTTTCGCAGACCACGGAGGCATATATAGGAACAAGCCCCAGCCCGGCGAGGATAAAGACAACTACCTCACAAGCATGGGCGCCGGCCTGAGGCTTTACGCGGGAAAGAATTTTTCTTTCAGGATAGATTATGCAGTGCCGGAGATAAATGGAAGATTTAATTCAAAGAACTCCGAGACATATGCTCAGGCAACAATTGCGTTTTAGCGTTATAGCGCAGGAGGGGAGACAAAGGAATACGACTTCGCCGCAGTTGCGGCCAATAAGGAAGAAAGACAAGAACAACAGCTTAAAGGGAGTGAAGAATGGTGAACAGGAAGATCAGTTTCTCTGCGGTAATGCCGGTTTTCTTTAATATTGCATGTAGAGTGCCTTTTTTCAAAGGCTTGTTGGAATGGACGGGAATCGGTACGGTTATGACTCCTTCTTCGGTCATTTTACGGTATATTTTATGGCTGCCTGTCTGGCGTACGCATTCAAACCCTTCTTTTTCAAGAATACTGCATAGCTCTTTGCCGGACAAGACAGGCTGTTTAGCCATTAATAACGAGTTCCAGTTCTTCTTTTATAGTCTTTCCGGAAAAGTGAGGGACATTCTCTATTCCGACTACATCAATATATCCGCGGGCGGCATCTTCAAGCATCTCAACCGCATGCTCCACGGTTTCGCCTTCCGTGGTTATGTCAAGCTCCGGGCAATACACCACATAACCGCCTTCTTCGGCGGGCGCAAGTTCAGCCGTTATCCTGATCTTTTTCATCGCTGTCTTACCTCCATTAACAAAACTATGTCTTTAATTTACCATACATATTTTTTGAAAGCAAACAAAGGAGGACGATCATGAATAGAGTTAAGAGTTTGAGGGGACTGTCCCTGATTTACGGGCGAAGCCGTAGAATCGGGACTGTCCCCGGAACGAAGGCAATGAGCCTTGCGCTCTGCTCGCTTATGCTCTGGTCGCAGACCGTCTGGGCATTACCGCAGGGCTCCAATGTCGTATCCGGCAATGCCTCGGTCTCTACGCCCACTTCAACCACAATGCACATCAACCAGTCCACGGACAAGGCGATAATCAACTGGCAGGGCTTCAGCATAGCGCAGAACGAAGCGGTAAGATTCTTCCAGCCGGGCAGCAATTCGGTGGCCTTAAACAGAGTTGTCGGCGCAGACCCCTCATACATCTACGGCCAACTGAGCGCCAACGGCAGAGTCTTCGTAGTCAATCCAAACGGCCTTTTGGTAGGCCCCACAGGAAGGATAGAGACCGCAGGCTTCCTCGGCTCTACAATGAACATCTCAAACGAAGACTTTCTCTCCGACAAATACATATTTAAGAACATTTCCTCTTCCATTGCCTCGATAGTCAATCAGGGAACCATAAACATCTCAGACGGAGGATTTGCAGTGCTCGCCGCGACCTCGGTAACAAACGAAGGCACGATAATCGCTAATCTCGGCAAAGTTCATCTTGCCTCTGGAGAAGAAGTCGCGCTTAACTTCGCGGGCAATGAGCTTATAAGCCTTGTGGTGAACAAGGCATCCGACAACGGCAGCATATTCAACAGCGGCAGCATAAAGGCGGACGGAGGTCTGATAACCCTGACCGCAAGACAGGCGGACAACGCCCTTAAAGGAATAGTCAATAACATCGGAGTAATAGAGGCCAAAGGC
>JACREW010000161.1 GCA_016212685.1 Nitrospirota bacterium | reverse complement strand
TTTTCCCTGTTTGTTGACAAGCTCCTCATTCATTGCGCTGTGGCCTATATCGTGAAGCATGGCGCCGGCGCCGAGCTGTTTAAGCGTTTCCCTGTTCATGCCCAGTTCTATCCCTACTGCGATACATAATACCGCAACATTGACGGAATGCAGGTGAGTGTAAAAGTCGCCCTTGTTAACCGAAAGGAGCGCATATAAAGAAGCCGGATCTTCACGCAGGCAGTCGGCGATGCGACCTACAGCGGATAAGGCTGTTTTCATTTTTTCTTTATTTTCCGGATCGGGCAGGAGGTCGCTTAGCGCTATCATGGCGTTCTCTTTTATAATGAGCGGCATCAGGCTTTTTGCTCCGGCTGCATTATCCGCGATTGAGATCAGGTAGTTGCAATAGAGCGGCATATCGGATCTTTTTATCATGAGATATCCCTGTCCGGACAATATCTTCTCGTCCAGCGTCACCGGCTGTTCAGGCGTTAATTCCGCCAGAGGCGCATAGTTGAAATCATTCATGAGGAATAAGCTGAAGTTTATATCGGAGCGCGGTGCGAGAACAGCCCTGTCTACCGGATGATACAGCGTTTTATAGAAGGAATATTTTTTAAATGAAAGGAGGTCTTCCCTGTTGAAAAGGTGGGGCTTGATCTTCCCTTTGGAGATAATCTCTTCAATGGCCGGAAGGTCTTCTTCTTTTACGTGGATTTTTGATATGCCCCGTTCTTCGAAAAACTCTTTTGTTATGTGGTCATAGGGCAGTCCGGGCGCGAACAGATATTTTATACCGGCGTCGTCCTTTATAAAAATTTCAAACGGCAGCCTGATCCCGGTCAATAGTCTATCTACAAAGATCGGTTCAAAAGCGGTTCCGGCGTTAATCTGAGTATTCCTGATCAGTTCCCTTTCCCATTGGAACACGAAGTTCATTATGATCTCGCGTACTTTTCCGGTTACGGAAGTAAACGCTACAAAGGTATGATAATGACCTCCCGTTGTTTTTTGCGTCCGTAAAACCTTGCCGTAAACACGGATGGTAGCGGCTATAGGCATATTTTCTCTTACCGTAAGCGCCTTCTGAAAATAAACGCTTATCGCGTGGCTCGATAACACATAAAGGGCTATTATAAGTTCGAGCGTATCGCCCTTTGCGTATTCTTTTGCAGCCTTGAACGCGATTCCTCCTCCGCTGATATTGACGATAACCGGCTGCAGGTCATGAACGTTGCCTATTATTGCCGGATTTGCGTGCTGCGCCATATCCGGGGGAACGATATTCACCTGCATGGGCAGGAATGTGTCGATTCTGAAATAGTTTCTTTTATATCCGGCCTGTTTTGTCATGAGAAGCCGCTCAAATTGTCGCGCTACAGGTATATTCTAACAGATTGCCGTATTGTCTTGTAATTTGTCCGCTTCATAATGTTTAATATTGAACTATGCTCGAAAAGGAATCGCCCATTAAGGGAATAATAAAGTCCCTCGGCCTTGTATTCGGAGACATCGGGACAAGTCCTATTTACACCCTTACGGTTATCTTCCTTACAACAAGACCTACGGAGAACAATGTCATAGGAGTTCTCTCCCTTATCGTATGGACAATGACGATTCTGGTTACCGTAGAATACGCATGGCTCGCCATGAGCCTCAGCAGAAAGGGTGAAGGCGGCACCATCGTATTGAAAGAGATACTGCTTCCACTGCTCAAATCCGGCAGAAAGGCGGCATTCTTCACCCTGCTTTCATTCGTAGGCATATCGCTTCTCGTAGGCGACGGAGTTATAACTCCTGCGATAAGCATACTGAGCGCCGTGGAAGGCATACGTCTAATACCGGGGTTTGAGAAGACCGGTCAGGAAATGATAATTATCATTGCAGCCGTAATAGCGATAGTTCTGTTTTCGTTCCAGAAAAAAGGCACCGAGCGGGTTGCTGGGGCATTCGGTCCTTTAATGGTATTATGGTTTTTGTCCCTTGCGGTTTCCGGTATTGCGTCTATATTTCAAGTGCCGGCAGTTTTAAAGGCCGTTAATCCTTATTACGCGTTCAAATTTTTTGCCGAAAACGGTATTGCAGGATTTTTTGTTTTATCGGAGGTAATTCTCTGCGCTACGGGCGGCGAGGCGCTTTATGCCGATATGGGACATTTAGGGAGGATGCCTATACTCAGGGCATGGTATTTTGTCTGCGTTGCCTTGCTGTTGAATTATTTCGGACAGGGTGCGTTTCTGATACAACATCCCGATGCAAAGAATGTACTTTTCGAGATGATAGTTCATCAGGCGGGCCTTCTATACATCCCGTTTCTGATCCTCAGCATTGCAGCCACTATCATAGCTTCTCAGGCGATGATAAGCGGCATGTTCTCGATATTTTATCAGGCGATCATGACGCACATAATGCCGCTTTTTAAGGTGGACTACACATCAACAGAACTCAGGTCACAGATATATATAGGTTTTGTGAACTGGTTTCTGCTTATATCGGTGCTTTTCATAATGTTTGAATTCAGGGAATCGCACAGTCTCGCCGCAGCTTACGGCCTGGCGGTGAATGTGGACATGATGATTACCGGAATACTGATGACATTTATTTTTTATTTTAAGAACAATAAGGCAAAATGCGCTGCTGCGCTGCTTGTTGTATTTGTAGATGTCGCATTCCTTATATCGAACAGTTACAAAATACCTCACGGCGGCTACTGGTCGATAATCATCGCGTTGATACCGTTTTGCATAATTATGATCTACACGAAGGGACAGCGGAGGCTTTATAAATCTATGAAGCCGATGCCCCTTCGGGAGTTTCTTACACGGTATGAGGTTTTATACAGGACGACGACCAAGATCGGCGGAACCGCTCTATATTTTGCCCGCGATGTCGAGAGGATCCCTCCGTATATTGTCAGGACTATGTTTACAAACAACATACTCTATGAGGATAACATCATCGTCTCCATAATCAGGCGCGACGACCCCTTCGGCGTTATAGGCTTTTTCAAGGGAGATATTGCAGATGGGCTGCGGCATTTCGAAATTCAAATGGGATACATGGAAGTTATAGATGTGGAGGAGATATTGAGGGAGGCCGGGATAAAGGAGAGATCCATATTCTACGGCCTTGAGGATATAGCCACCAGCAATATAATCTGGAAGATGTTCTCAATATTCAAGAGACTCACCCCGGCATATGTCCAGTTTTATAAGCTGCCGTCCCACAAGCTTCACGGCATTATTACAAGGGTCGAGATGTAAGCATATATCTGCTATGGCATTACTGAAATTTCTTGATTTTCTGATGCGGCGACATGCGTGTTGCTATTTGTAAAAGATTTTAGTTAAAATCTTCAAAAATTCGAGAAAAGGAGGTTGCAATGTCAAAGAAGATTGCTGTTCTGGTCAGGGAGAGACAGGGTGATGCTCTCAGGATGGCTGTCGGTATTACGCTTATGGATGATACCATCGATGTGTATGTGCTGGACAGGAAAGTCGAAGAGACGGATGAAAACACCCTGAATGTCGAGACAATAAAAGACCTGGGTATGGGACTTTATACCAACTATAAAGAGAACGGGGATATGGAATGCCTTTCCAACGAAGAAATAGCCCTGAAACTTCTCGAATATGACCACATAATACCATATTAAATTAATCAAAAAGGAGCGTAAGCATGAAAGTTTTATACCTTATAAAACAAGAACCCGCTGAAACAGTAAAGAAGTTTATGGAAGAACACAAAAAGGCAAATGATGTCGCTATCGTAGACATTAGAGAAAACAAAGATTATGACCGGATTGTCGACCTTATTGCTTCGAGCGATAAGGTTATTTCATGGTAATTATTCTGAATATTCAGGAGGGAAATAAAGATGAAACTTGGAATATTAGTTAATACGGACAGGCACCTCGATGATGTTAAAGGGCTTGTGAATGCCGCCCTGTCAAAGGGACATGAAGTTACGATTTTTACCATGGGTGAAGGGACAAGGCTGCTCGAGAATCCCGGGTATACGGGGATATGTAAACTCAAAGGGGTCAACATGGCTTTCTGCGACCATAATGCAACCGGTTTTGGGGTTAACAAGAGCGTTATTACGGAGGAGGTAGTCTGCGGCAGCCAGTATAACAATTCTGTGATGGACCACGAATCCGACAGGGTTATAGTTTTATAAAGATCATTTCTAAATTACTTTTATAATATCTCAGGGGGCGCATCAGCGCCCCTTTTTGTAAAATCCAACGTTCCCTGTAGGGAACTTGTTGCGCAGATAAAGTTCCGCCGCGGTAACATAAACTATCTTTGTTGTCTCCCAAAAGTATAGAATATGAGATAGTTATGAAAATGGCATTGAAATTGCACACCCACTTATAATAGAATTAAAAATCTTTAGAATAACGAGGAGGTAGCAATGTTTGGAAAAGCTGAAAGACGTAAGATGCCGTATCTGTTCGGGATGTTAGCAATTTTGGTAGGAATGATGTTGTTTGGTGCCACATTGGCGCACAGCGCCGAATACGCACACCCTGAATTATTGGTAACGCCTGACGATGTTGAAAAAAACATGGGCAAGTGGATTGTGATCGATTGTCGTGATGCGGCAGCCACAACAGACAAGAAAACCGGAGCTATTACTAAGGGTTACAGTGATGGGCACATTCCGGGCGCTATAAATCTCGGCGGCACTTGCGGAAAGGTTCTAAGAGAAAAAGAGACAGCGACTGTTTTCAGGATTCCGCAGCCTTATGAAAAGATGCTTGGCGGCGCTGGAATAAGCAATGACAGCACTGTTGTGGTCTACGGCGATGCAAAGGGAATTACGGATGCCACAGTCGGTTTCTGGGTGCTCGAGTATCTCGGACACAAGGATGTCCGTTTCCTTAACGGAGGCATCGAGGCATGGGAGGCTGCCGGGAAGAAACTGGCGACAGAGGAGACTAAACTCCCGCCTGCAAAATATGCCGTCAAATTCCAGAAAAACAAAATCGCCACTACAGAAGAGGTGTTGAAGATCGCTAAAGGCGAAGTCAAGGGACCTCAGATTGTGGACTCCAGAACAGGCGGAGAATATGCCGGCACCGATGTCAGGGCAAAGAAGGGCGGACATATCCCTAACTGCTTGTTAAACGTCTCTCACGTCGAGACATTCGATAAGAAGACAGGAAAGATTAAGTCCATGGATGAATTGGAGAAACTCTTCGGCAAACTTGACAAGAGCAAGAGGGTAATACCTTACTGCCAGACAGGAACCCGTTCTACGCTTTCTTATTTGATATTCAAGCTTATGGGATTCAAGGATCCGGCCAATTACGATGATTCGTGGATAATCTGGGGCAGCACGGAGGATATGCCTATAGAAAAATAGTGAGGTAATTTAACAGAGAAGCTGCTGAAGATAAATTACGACTCAGGAGACGGGAAACCGTCTCCTGATTTTTTTCCATGAAAAATAATCCGATGGGCCTGATTTAGGATAGAATAAATATATGATTCCCCGTCTCTCCAAAAAAAACGATATCCTTCTTTTAATTTCTCTTTCAACCCTTCTCGTATTTGTCGTCCTCTTTGCCTTCCGCGCAATGGACGACAACAGGCTGACGAACTGGCAGTGGGTATTTGTTCATGTCGATGGGGTCAAAATATTTTCTATCCTTATTCTCGGCCTTGTCTCCGCCTTCGGACTTTTTAGAGTTTCTTTAGAGCGCAAACCCGTAATCTCTCTTTTCTCGATATCTTTTGTCATTGCGGCTATTTTCTGGCAGCAGCCGGAGGTGATAGTAGATGCATCGAGGTATTTCACGCAGGCAAAACACCTCGAACTATACGGGATCGACTATTTTATGAAAGAATGGGGCAAGACCATAGTAGCATGGACCGATATGCCGCTCATCCCCCTTTTTTACGGGCTGATTTTCAAGTTTTTCGGCGAGTCGAGAATCTATATCCAGGTCTTCACGACCGCTCTGTTCTCACTGACCGTGGTTTTAACTTACTTAATAGGAAAAGAGTTGTGGGATAAAAGGATCGGCTATAACGGGGGCTTGCTTCTTATGGGTTTTCCGTATCTCTTAACTCAGATCCCGCTCATGCTCGTAGATGTCCCGACGATGTTTTTATTGACTCTTTCGACATTCACGTTTATTAAGGCGCTTAAAAGCGGAGGGATATGGCTGTTTATATCGTCTCTATCGATATTTCTCACTTTCTATTCCAAGTATTCTACATGGTTGATGCTCTCCGTTATGGCAATTATTTTTTTAGTTTATATCGTTAAATGTTCAGATAAGTCAGAGGACAGGAGCCAGGAATCAGAAGACAGCCCCCCCACCCATCCCTCCCCCTCAAGGGGGGAGGGTGAGGGATGGAGTGTAATCGCCGACCTTCAAACTCAAAGCTCAAAGCTCAAAACTCAAAACTATATTTCAAGGGGTATTTTTGTTGCCTTGATTTCAGCGCTGCTTATAGGAACGGTTTTTTGGTACAAATTCGATGTTTTTTCAGAGCAGATAAGGCTGTTGACGAGCTATCAGAAACCGGCTTTAAAACAGTGGGGAGAGAGCTTTGTCTCGACATTTTTTTTTCAGATACATCCGTTTATTACTGCCGCTGCAATCTATTCCGCTTACGCCGCTTTTAAGAAAAGAGATTCGAAATACCTGATTATAGGCTGGCTGATATTTCTTGTGATAGCTCTCCAAATCAGGAGAATAAGGTATATCATAATGGTGTTTCCGATGTTTGCATTGACGGCTTCCTACGGGCTTTACAGGATAAAAGATAAAGAGATAAGGAATTTTATCGTCTCTTGTATTATAACATCCTCTTTGGTCATATCGATATTTGCGTATCTGCCTTTTTTGAAGTCGATGAATACCGTCAATCTGAAACATGCAGGCGAGTTCATAGACTCCCTCGGAGTCGACAATATAGAGGTCTTCGTCTTGCAGCAAAAAGAATCGGAGATAAATTCTGCGGTCTCCGTGCCTATGTTGGATATTTTTACAGGGAAGGGGATTTTATATCATCATGACCCCGCTTACTTTCATCCCCCGGAAGATATGGCCGTATCTCCATTGAGGTTTACATGGGAATACAAGAATCCGGGATATTACGAGACGGACGGCGGAAAATCAGGCGATGCAGTGGCAGTTATATCGGGAGACGGCTTTAGCGCGCTTCCTTTCCATATAGCGGAAAGGATTAAGGGCTATGGTAATTTTAAGACATTTAAAACATTGGAAGGCATATTTCAGTACAGAACGATTGTAACGGTTTACTATAACGAATGAATATTATTCAGGACTGCTCTATTTTTTTGTTCAGTTCGTCGAGAAGGGCATTCAGGTCGATGCCTTTTTCTCCGGCTACCTTTTCAATTGTCCAGAGATAATCGCTTTCCCACTCGAACCCGCAGCCGCAAATGCCGAGATCCAGAAAAAAATCGGCTAATTCAGGGAAACTTTTAATGATATCCACTACCTTCGTAGAAGCCTTTATCTTCTCAATTTCAGCCATGTTTGTTTTTCTCTAAATATTATTGAGTGCGGATAACTCTCTTGACTTATCGCTTATTTTTTTATTATAACTGTAATCCTGTTTTAATGTAAAAGTTTTTACTTTTCGGCGGTTGTTTTATATATTTCTTTTATAGTATAATTAAGAAATTTTTGCAGCAAATAACAGACAATAGCAGTAAATAATAAACACCAAGGGAGAGGGGAGGAAAAGTGGAAGAAAAAAAGAATCAAATCTGGGCGTTTGTAATCACAGGCTTGCTGATTCTCGTAAGTCTCATCTACTACAAAGTCAACACGTACTATCTCTACACCGTCGTCTACATCTGGTTCGGCTTTGCTTACGGGATGATGCTCCAGTACGGAAGGTTCTGTTTTGCATCTGCGTCGAGGGACCTGTTTGCAGCGGGGGTTCCGAGAATGGCTGTAGGTGTTTTAATTGCGCTCATGTTTTTCAGCATAATCCAGGCAAGCCTCAATGCGACTAACATGAGCACGTTTCATCCGGCTCCGTTCGGCATTCATATGTTGATTTCCGGAGTAATATTCGGTCTTGGAATGGTGCTTGCCGGAGGCTGTGCATCGGGCTCTTTGTATAAGGTCGGCGAAGGCAATATGACCAATCTCGTCGCTGTTGTTGTGGGATTGTGCATAGGGCAGGCGGTGTTTGTAGATGTCGGCGGTTTCTTCGATAAATTTATCCCTGCATCATGGGAACAATCTGCGCTTGCAAAAGGACTTCCCGCTTATATAATAAAAGACGGGTGGTTCGATAAGTATCTTGCAGGATATGTATGGAATCAGCCCTCCATTCAATTGTCCCAAACAACACTTATATCGAATGCCCTGCCGGGCGCCTCGAAGTTTTTTATAGGAGACGCGCTTATAAACGCCATATTGCCTTCGAGCATGCTGCTTATTGTCATTTACTATTTCTACAACAGGAAGGTTTTCCTTAAAAAGAGGGCAAAACAGCAAGGCGGAAAAGCCGGTTTCGGCGATGAGATCAGCGGTGTATGGAACATGATAACAGCTTCAAAAAGGACAACCATAATGGGTGTTCTGATAGGCATCACAGCCGGGCTTCATATCCTTGTCATGAAAGGCATGCAGCTTAAGTTCGAAGTCAAGAATTTCGGCGAGATACTCAAAAGAATGGGATATGAAAAGGATGTGTCATTGCTCGGCGAGGTCTTTGACCCGGGTTACTGGTATATTACAAGCCAGGAAGGACAATTAGGCGGATGGCTCCTTGAAAAGCTCGGCTGGAATATGCAAGACAATATCTTTTTTGCGATAAATAACGGGCTGCCTAATCCGCTGAGGAATCCGGCGCTCTGGATGTCCATCGGCATTATCTTCGGCGCCATGGTCATGGCGCGGCTGAACAATGAATTCAAGCTCAAATGGCCTAAAGGCGAGCTCTGGGTATGGGGTTTGGCCGGCGGCATCCTTATGGGATTCGGGTCGAGACCTTCGCTCGGCTGCAATATCGGCGCTTTCTTTATCAGGGCGGCAGGCGGAGACCCCAGCGGTTGGCTTTATGCCATCGGTATGGCGACAGGAGCCTTCTTTGCAGTTAAGTTCTTTAACTGGTGGACTGAAAGGAAGATGGCAAAGGAGATGGAGGCGTTTTAAAGTGACCCTTCGGCAAGCGTTCGACTGAGGCTTCGACAGGCTCAGCCTGACAATGTCATGGTGAGCCTGTCGAACTATGAAACTTACACTAAATAAAAAAGGAGGAAGTTGATTATGGCAATGAAGTTTGAGAAAACAGGGGAAGGGACTTATCTTCTCGATGTAACGGGGTATGTATGCCCGCATCCCCAGCTATATGCTAAGAAGTCGCTTGAAAAGATGGCCGAAGGGGATACCGTTGAGGTGATATTCGACAACCCTTCATCAGGCGAGACGATTACACAGTTGTGCGAGCAGGCAGGACACGAGGTTCTGGAAAATAAGAAAGAGGGCACAAAATACATCATCAAGATCAAAAAGGGATAAAAATCCGACAATACATTTGGAGGGTGTTCAATGAAAGGATCTAAAACGATAATTATTGCAATCGTGGTGGTCATCATCGGCTTCCTGATTGTATACAGCCAGACAGGCATCCCGGAAGGGGCAAAAAAGCCTCATGCCGTGGCAGGCGGATACGGCGGAGGGGGCGTCAAAGGCGTGTCGATGCCAAACCCTGTTTTTATCGGCCTTCCAGGCGATGAAGGGGTTATACCGCCCGGCGCAAATCCTCAACTGCTGGTAACGACCGAGGATATAAAAAAGAATTTAGGCCGCTGGGTTATTGTCGATTGCAGGGAGAAGGATCTTTACGACGAAGGTCATATCTCTACGGCTATTCATCTCGGCGAGTCCTGTAACGATTTCTTCAGGGGCGATATTGAGATTAAGGGACAGGGAGTGTTCAAAAATCTCGGGTTGAGGCCTGTCGAGGCGCTGGAGCAGAAACTTGGCAGGGCTGGACTCGGTAATGATAAGACTATCGTCTTTTATGACGGAGAAATGGGGAATCCGGCAGCGGGTAGGAACTATGGCATTCTCGCCGGTTTTCCATTCGTTCCATTCTGGTTCATGGAGTATCTTGGACACGAAGACGTCCGTGTTCTCGACGGGGGAATACTTGCTTGGAAGGCTGAAGAAGGAACCCTTGAAACTACCGGGCATAAGCTCCCTCCGACCACTTTTAAGGCCAAGGTTGTAGGAAGCAGACTGGTAACTACCGAAGAAATGGTTAAGATAGCAAAGGGAGAAAGTAAAGACATTCAAATCATCGATACGAGGACCCCCGGCGAAATTAGCGGTGAAATTCCAGCGCCGCCCGGGCACTTTTTGACCGACAAGATAAAATCGGCAGGACGCATGCCTAAAACTGACCTCGGCGCCCCGCACTTTTATCAGTTTATGGACATGCAGACTTTCAAATTAAAACCCATATGGCAGCTTCAGAGAATCTTCGCGGGTTTGGATAGAGATAAGAAGACAGTTGCCTTATGCGTGCTCGGTAATAGGTCATCAATGACTTATTTTGTGCTGAGAATGCTCGGCTTCAAGAAACCTGCCAACTATCATGACAGTTGGTTTGTCTACGGTAATCTGGATAATGCGCCCATGGCAACGTCATCGGGAGGTAAGAAATGAAAAAGGTTTTAATTGCAGTGGACGATACAAAGGGTTCTAAAGAGATAATCCCGGCATTCAGCCGCCTGTTTCCGTGCGTACGGCCTGAAACCGTAATTCTGTTGTTTGTTCAGCCGTATGAAGGCAGGAGTTTGATGACTGAAATGCTCGGCGAGGCGGAACTTTCAACATTGAAAGAGGTGCTTGAAGGAACAGAGTATAAGGAGGCGATTGACAGGAGGTCGCAAACGATTGTAGATTTTTACCGTAAGGCGCTGGAAGAAAGCGGAGTAACCGGCATAAAGGCTGTTGCAAAGATCGGACATCCGGCCGAAGAGATACTCAATACCGCTAAAGAAGAAGGCGTTGAATTGATTATAATCGGTTCGAGGGGCAAGAGGACAGCGCATCGCTTTATGGGGAGCGTGAGCAGAGAGGTGGCAAATAACGCTGAAGTGCCTGTGATGGTTGTAAGATAGATAGTGACCCCTTGAGTTACTGTTAGGTGACCGTATAGAAGAAACCTGCTGCTACAGGCAGTTATTAATCTCTGATGCTGCGACACAGAAAAGGGGGAGGGCTTCTTAATTGTTATGCGACGGATAGGACTTCTGAAATTAAGAAGCTCTCCCTCTTTTAAATTTACTTAGACCTTCCAGACAGACCGATACAAAAGCCTTCATGAAAAAAGCGGATGTAATTTAGGATATATAATAAGTTATGAGAGAAAATGGGATTATTGTAATGGGCGGAGGACTCACCGGACTTTCTGCCGGATATGTATTAACTAAGGCAGGTCTTGGGGTTAAGGTGTTTGAGAGCGATTCCGGCGTCGGCGGCCTTTCAAAGACGATAGAACACAACGGATTCAGGTTCGATCTCGGCGGACACAGATTTTTCACAAAGGAAAAGAGACTCAATGATTTCGTCGAGGGCCTGATGGGTGAAGAGCTGGTTTCTGTCCCGCGCAAAAGTAAAATCTACATGCGTAATAAATACTTCGACTATCCGCTTAAGCCTCTGAATGCGATATTCGGTCTCGGCATATTCACGACGATAGAGATATTATTCGATTATGCCGCTGAGAGAATAAAAAATCTTATAAAAGAACCACGGAATATTTCCCTTGAAGACTGGGTGGTCAGCAACTTCGGGCGGAAGATGTTCGATATCTACTTTAAGGAATACAGCGAAAAGGTATGGGGCATTGACTGCAGCAGGATAAGCGCTGAGTGGGTTGCGCAGCGCATCAGGGGGCTATCGCTGGCAAGCGCCGTTAAAAATGCATTCTTTAAGCTTAACGGGAAGGATGTGCCTTCCCTCGTAGATGTTTTTTTATATCCGCGATTAGGCATAGGCCGTATTTCAGACAGGCTTAAAGATGAGATAGAGGCAGGCAATAACAGCGTTATCACAGATGCGCGTGTAGAGCGCATAAATCATTCTGATTTTAAGATAAAGGACATTATAATACGCCACCGTAAACAGCCGCTTGTCTTTGACGGAGAGGAATTCATATCAAGCATTCCAATAACAAAACTAGTAAACATGCTGAACCCGGCTCCCCCTGAAAATGTTTTGGCAGCCGCCTCTAAACTCAGATTCAGAGATCTCGTAATAGTCGCTCTGATGATAAACGCTAAAAGGGTCACAGACCAGACATGGATATATATCCCTGAGAAGAAGATACCGTTTGGAAGGATTCATGAGCCTACGAACTGGAGCGAGCAGATGGCGCCCGAGGGGAAGACCGTTGTTGTTGCAGAGTTTTTCAGCTTTAAAGGCGACGGCATATGGAGCATGAGCGATGAAGATCTTTCCGCAGTTACCGCTGAAAATCTGGAGGGCATGGGGTTTATCAAAAAGCATGAGGTGATAGACAGCGCTGTAATAAGAGTGCCTAATGCCTATCCGCTGTTCGATGTCGGATATAAGGAACTCTGCAATGAAATATACGATTATCTCGGCAGATTCAGGAATCTGCATATTGCTGGCAGGAGCGGAATGTTCAGATATTATAATATGGACCATGCAATTGAATCGGGGATAGAGACGGCTGAAAAGATTTTAAAGGCTGACAGATGTCAGCTAACGGCTATCGGCTAAAAATGAGATGCGCATTAGTCATACCAGCCTGGGTTCCGGAAGATATATTCTCCTCGAAGACCGCTGCTTCGCAGATCAACTACTGGCAGCCTCTGGGAACCCTGTATGTTGCAGCGGCGCTCCGGGAAGCGGGGCATGAAGTAAAATTTTTTAACGGAGCCTTCATAACCCATGAGGGACTGCTCCGAGACATACAAGAATTCAACCCTGAATTTATCGGCATATATTCCACCACATTCGGATGGGAGAAGGCAAAAAAGACTGCGGCAGATTTAAGAAAGATAACCCCTCTTCATCCCCCCTTAAATAAGGGGGGAATAGAGGGGGTGTTCCGTCCCTTTATCTGCGCAGGCGGTCCCTATCCTATCGCCGCACAGGAGAAATGTCTCGAAGACGCAGGACAATGGATCGATGCCGTTGTAACAGGGGAAGGAGAAGTCACTGTTGTCGAGATGACAGAAAGGCTTCAGGCAGGTAAAAGTCTTTCCGGGGTGATGGGTCTTGTTTGCCGGGAAAACGGGAAGGTTATCAAAAATCCGCCGCGTCCATTAATAACAGACCTTGACTCTTTACCCTTTCCTGCGAGAGACCTCCTCGGAGATGCAAATCTTTACATTCCTCCGCCTGCTACATACAGGAGAAAACCTGTGGCTGTTCTAATTACATCGAGGGGATGCAACAGGCAGTGCATCTTCTGTTTTCAGATGGATAAAACCAGGGAAAGCGGCATACGCTATCGCAGTGTCGAAAATGTGATAAAAGAGATAGAGCATTGTCTCGGGCAGGGATATAGAGAGATAAAATTTTTGGACGATACCTTTGCCGCCGATTATAACAGGGCGATGCGAATAGCGGAGGAGATAAAAAAAAGAAAGCTCGATTTCACATGGTTTGCATCTGCCTGCGTAAATCAGGTGGATAAACCTCTGCTTAAGGCATTCAAAGATGCAGGATGCTGGGCAATCCTTTTCGGCGCAGAGAGCGGTGTTCAGAAAAACCTGAACACTATCAGAAAGGGAATAACGCTCGAGCAGATACGGAAGGCTGTGAAATGGGCAAAGGAGGTCGGACTTAAGGTCAGCACACCTTTTATATTCGGCATTCCCGGAGAGACGTTCGAAGAAGGTCTCGAAACTATCAGGTTCGCCATAGAACTCAATCCGAATATGGCAAATTTCCATGCAATAACGCCGTTTCCGGGAACATATCTTTATGATAATCTTGAAAGGTACGGAACAATGTCCGAAGACCTTACAGATTTTACATATCAAGGCGCGGCATTTATTCCTTATACAATGACGAAGGAAGATATCTTAAAACTAAGGCAGATAGCGTTTAAAAGGTTTTATTCCAGGCCGTCGTTTATTCTAAAGAGACTTCTCGAATTGAGAAGTTTCAATGATTTAACGGTCGCTTTCAGGAGCATGAGAAGCCTCTTTTGGTTATGGGCAAAGGAGGGTATATTCAGACATAAAGTGTGACAGGGTTGTTGAAGTATCGGAGCTTTTGT
>JACREW010000157.1 GCA_016212685.1 Nitrospirota bacterium | reverse complement strand
TCGGCTATCTGTCCCTTTACGGACGCCTTTTCCATTACAAGATGTTCGATTTCCAGATCTTTCGATCTTACCGCGTCCTCAAGCTCTTCTATTCTTTTTTCGAGATTATACTTCTCTTCTTTTAACGCCTTGACCTTTTCGACCGCGTAAGTTATTTTTTCTTCGAATGTCTTAAGTATTTCCACAAATGCCTCCCTGTAGATTAATAATCAGTCACTAAAAATAATACACAATTTATAAGAGAAAAATAAACAGCAGGATTCGATGTTATTAACGGTCTCATAATAATAAAAACATAATCACCCTCCCCCTCGCCCCCTCCCATCAAGGGAGGGGGTAATATAAGAGTCCCTCTCCCCTTGCGGGAGAAGCAAACCCCTTATTTCCCTCTCCCCTTGTGGGAGAGGGTTAGGGTGAGGGTTATAAATGTATAGTCTATTTTGAGACTGTTAATAATATGTCTTATTGTATATAGTCCTGTGCCTATCGCCTATTTCAAAGGGCGCCTATATGTTTTTTAACGGCCGATATGTCGGTGTCCTTTATTGTCCGCATGTATTCGAAATAGGTTGTGAGAACCCTTTTCACATAATTTCTCGTTTCATCGTACGGTATGTCCTCGATGAATTCGTCTATGGTGGAGTATGAATTCTTTCTGAGCCAGTCCTTTACGGCGTCCTCCCCTGCGTTGTAAGCGGCAATGGCCGCCGGAGCCGAGTTGAACGTCTTGAGCAGTTGTTTCAGATAGTATGACCCGATAAGGATATTGGTCCTTGCGTCGTGCAGTTGAGCCGGATGTTTAATGTTTAGTTTGACATGCCTGTCAAGTCGCTGCGCGGTAGCGGGCATCAACTGCATAAGTCCCAACGCGCCCGCGATAGAGCGCGCCTCGGTATCGAATCTCGATTCTTCCCTCATGACCGACAGCACCAAAAGGGGATCTATATTATTTTTTCCTGACGCCTCCTCCACCTCTTCGGAGAATGCCGATGGATATAATAATTCATGGAGGTTTTCGGCATACGGAATTTTTGCTATAAGATTAACCGCCATTTTATGGTTGCCCAGATTTTTCAGATAAGAGCTCAAATGCACAATATTGTTTAGATCAGTGTTCTTTTTTGACATGTATATAAGTTCCGAAACCGCTTCCCGCCTTAATCCGAGCCTGATCAGGATATCTACCCTCTCCAATGAAGGCGATAATGACCGTGGCGGCTGTGATAGATCTAATTTCACATTTTGAGCTTTTTCTTTCGCGTTAGCCTCCGCCAGCGCACTCAGTGTTTGCAGCCCTGAGTCGTCTTTAAGCATGGAGAGGAAACCGTAATAATCGCGGTAGGCAACGGTTTTTTTATGCGCGGACGAATGACGGGATCCGGATTTTTCAGCGCATCTGTTTTTCCAGTAAAGATATTTTGAGCCGCCGTGCGTGTCATAAAGTTGAGAGAATAAATCCGATGCGTTTCCGTATTCACCCGACAAATAATAAGTCCAGCCTTTGGCCCAAAGGATATCTTCCTTTTCGGAAGGATATTTCGACAACGTGTTGTTGAATACCTCCAATGCCTTTTCGATATTGCCGTCCCTTCTTTTCTTCGTTCCATATGCTATCAGGAGGGACGCGAACCGTTTGTCGCCTGTCTTCACAAATTCCGGCAGTTCCGACTCAAAGGTCTCAATATCGCCGGTTCTGAGGAGAGAACGCGCGCGCCAGTATTTGTTGTTTAAGGTTTTGTAAAGTTCCGCTGCTTCCTTATACCGTTTTTGTCTGAAAACGGTATAGGCGAGTTTTTCCATGATCTCGTTTCTTAACTGCCCGTCGCCTCTGTTTAAAGCTTCTCTCAGGGATTTCTCAGCTTCGGCAAACAGCCATGCCTTATTGAGGTTTTCTCCCCTTTTCATAAGGTCTTCCACGGTTATATCCGAAGTTGAAAGCTCGTTCAACGCGGTCTTGGACAGTGACGATGGAGAGATGTATATTTCTTTGAATATCTTTTTGGCCTTTTCCGTTTCATTATTCCCTTTTAGATATGCCGCATAGGCGTATTTAATGCCGAGTTCGGACGGATAATCCCTGATGAAACCTTCAAAGATTTTAAGGAGCGAAGGGTCGTTCCTTTTTTGGAGTAATTCTATCTCCTTAGACCTCGCGTTTTTTATAACAGGCGAGTCCTTGTATCTATCTTTGATAGTCTTTATATCGGCGAGCGCCTTGTCGGCATCCCCTTTCGCCTCATAAGCCCGGGCCCTCCAAAGCAGTATGTAGTCGCCTAAAACAGGGACTTTTTCGTATGCTGCCGTTAATTTTTCTATTGCAGTTTCATTGTCTAATTTATCGAAGCTCGTTTTTCCTTCTGCAATAAGGCGGATTGGAGAATCCGTATCCTGCAAGTCCGGGGCATTCGCGGCTGCGACGAGAGCCGGTAGCGCCGATATTGCCGCTATCGCAGATATTGAGAATATGGCTATCATGGTGAAAAGTTTAAATATACGCGCCATGTCTATAATATCCCGTCGATATTTTTGTAATTGTGGTTTAGGGAATCCGCCAGCGCCTTGTGCGTAATTTCGCCCCTGTAAGCATTAAGGGCTCTTTTTATAGCCGCATTTTCCATTATCGCCCCCCTTATACCTATTTTAGCGATAGTTTTAATATAAGGCAATGTCGCATTTGTCAGCGCAAGGGTGGATGTCCTCGGATACGCGCCGGGCATGTTGACAACCGTATAGTGCAGTATGCCTTCGACCCCATAAACAGGGTTGTCATGGGTCGTGGGTCTGGATGTCTCGACGCAGCCTCCCTGATCAACGGACACATCGACTATTACCGAGCCTTTTTTCATAGTCTTGAGCATATCCCTTGTTACGAGCACCGGAGTTTTGCCTCCGGGCACAAGTACCGCTCCAATTATTATATCGGCATTTTGTATTTCTTCCTTGATGTTATGCGCGGTGAGCGGCAGGGTTTTGATTTTTCCCATAAAAAGTTCGTCCAGCCTCTGCAATCTTTCCATTCCTCTATTCATGATAACGGTATCCATATCCATGCCTATACAAACACGCGCTGCATTTGAGCCTACAACCCCGGCGCCGAGTATCAATGCGTTCGCAGGTTTTACGCCGGCCACTCCGGTCGGAAGGATACCGCTTCCGCCGTGAATCTTCTGAAGATAATATGCCCCTATAAGAGGAGCTATTCTTCCCGCGATTTCGCTCATGGGAGCAAGCAGAGGAAGATTGCCGTCTTTTTGCAGAGTTTCATACGCGAGCGCAGTAACCTGCTTGTTTAGAAGCAGTTCTGTGAGTTTCCTGTTCGGGGCTAAATGGAGGTAAGCGAAGATTGCCTGACTGTCTTTGATTAAATCGTATTCTGAACTAAGAGGCTCTTTTACCTTTACGATCAAGTCCGCTTTTTTGAATACAGCGTCTCTGTCTACTACATCCGCATCGGCCTTAAGATATTCATCGTCGGAAAATCCGCTTCCTTCCCCTGCGCTTGTTTCTATGAGTATTGTGTGACCGTCCTTTTTGAGTTCCTCAACGCCGAACGGCGTAATGCCGACCCTGTATTCATGGGTTTTAATCTCTTTAGGTACGCCGATTATCATGGGTTAAAAGTTTTTTAAATGTTCGAGGTACCCGGCAACATTCCTCTTTGTCTCTTTCATGCTGTCGCCGCCGAATTTTTCGATTAGGGCGTCAGCGATGACGAGGGCTGTCATTGCTTCGCCTATTACCGCAGCGGCAGGGACAGCGCAGGTATCCGAGCGCTCATAAGCCGCCTCAAAAGGCTCTTTTGTTATTATATCCACAGACCGCAGGGCTTTTCTAAGGGTAGGTATCGGTTTCATGGCTGCCCTTATGACAATGGGCATTCCATTGGTCATGCCACCCTCAATCCCTCCTGCATGGTTGGTCTCTCTATAAAAGCCAAAATGCCCCCCCTCTCTTCTCTCCCCCTCGAGGGGGGAGGGTGAGGGAGGGGGTGAATAGAATATCTCGTCCATGACTTCCGAGCCGAATCTTTCCGACATTTCAAAGCCCGTTCCTATCTCAACGCCCTTTATTGCCTGAATCCCCATCAATGCCTGCGCAAGCCTGCCATCGAGCCGTTTATCCCATTGTATATGGCTTCCGAGACCTGCGGGGATTCCTGTTGCGACAACCTCAAAAATTCCTCCCAGCGTGTCTCCGTTTTTGGAAGCGGTGTCTATCAGCGCCATCATTTTCTTTGATGCCTCTTCATCAGGGCATTTCACAGGAGAATCTTCTGCTTTTTTGAAAATTCCTTCCAAGTTTGAAATTTGAAATTTGAAATTTGAAATTTTCACGCTGCCTATCCGTATCACATAGCTGCCGATATTAATCCCGAACTCCGAAAGGAATTTTTTCGCAATTGCTCCAAGAGCAACGCGCATAGCCGTCTCCCGCGCGCTTGAGCGTTCGAGGATATTCCTTATGTCTTTATGGTCATACTTTAAAGCGCCTGAAAGGTCTGCGTGTCCGGGGCGGGGTCTTGTTACGGCGTCTATAGAGCCTTCATGCTCCGTCTCCGATGACATTCCTTGTTCCCAGTTTTTCCAATCCTTATTCTCAATGAGAAGAGATATTGGAGAGCCGATTGTTTTCCCCCATCTCACTCCCGAAATTATCTCAGCGCGGTCGCTTTCTATCCTCATCCTTCCGCCGCGGCCGTATCCTGCCTGCCTTCTTTTGAGTTCCCTGTCTATGTCTTCGGACGATAAAGAAAGACCTGCCGGAATCCCTTCGAGTATTCCGCTCAATCCCTTGCCGTGAGATTCGCCTGCCGTAAGAAATCTGAGTTTATTCATGCTTTTAAGATACCTTAAACGGCTTCCGCCGTCAATAAGTTTGTTAAATGTGATACAATGTTTTTTATGAAGAAGCGCGTTTTAACCGATTTCGACCTCCACCTAATAGGGGAGGGGACGCATTACAAAAACTATGAGAAACTCGGAGCCCACGTTGTCGAGATAGACGGCGTAAAGGGCGTTCATTTCTCGGTCTGGGCCCCTAATGCCAAAAGAGTAAGCGTCATAGGGAATTTTAATCATTGGGACGGAAAGAAACATCCGATGAAACTGCTCGGAGATTCCGGCATCTGGGAGACATTTATTCCCGGTCTCGGCGAAGGCGAATTATATAAGTTCGAGATCAAATCGAAATATGGGCGCTATAAAGAGCAGAAGGCCGACCCGTTCGCTTTTTATTTCGAGGTGAGGCCGAAAAGCGCCGCAATAGTATACAGCATCGAAAACAAGCATAAATGGCAGGATGAGGAATGGATGGCTACGAGAAGAAAGACAAACCGGTTTGAATCTCCGGTCTCCATCTATGAAGTTCATCCCGGTTCATGGATGCGCGTTCCGGAGGAAAACAACAGATTCCTTACATACAGAGAGCTCGCGGATAAATTGATCCCGTATGTCAAGGAATTAGGCTATACGCACATCGAGCTTTTGCCGCTCATGGAACACCCCCTTGACGCCTCGTGGGGCTATCAGGTAATCGGATACTTTGCTCCCACAAGCAGGTTCGGCAGACCCGAGGACTTCATGTATTTTATCGATGAATGCCATCAAAACGGTATAGGCGTGATTATGGACTG
>JACREW010000158.1 GCA_016212685.1 Nitrospirota bacterium | reverse complement strand
TACGGTCAATGACGTTCCGATTATTATCGAAGAGCACTTTATTAAGGGAAGGCCTGTGGAACGCCTTTTGTATAAAGAACCGGTCAAGAAGCAGACGATCCCGCTCATGCGCGATATCCCGTTTTTTAACCTTCAGGTTCTGCGGGCTTTGAGGAACAAGGGTCTTATCGACGCGGAAAAGATCGACGAATACATCGCGAGAGACGGTTACCAGGCCGCTGCCAAGGCATTGACCGAAATGACCCCGGAACAGGTTATAGATGAGCTTAAACGCTCCGGCCTCAGGGGAAGGGGAGGCGCGGGTTTCCCCACGGGAATGAAGTGGGAGTTATGCTCGCGTGTTAAGGGCGACCGGAAATACATCCTATGCAACGGAGACGAGGGAGACCCGGGGGCGTTCATGGACAGGAGCATTATGGAGGCCGACCCCCATGTCGTCCTCGAGGGAATGATAATAGGCGCGAAGGCTATCGGCGCGGATAAAGGTTATATATACGTCAGGGCCGAATATCCCCTCGCGGTTCACAGATTGCAGCTTGCGATAAATCAGGCAAAGGAATACGGGCTTTTGGGAGAGAACATTCTGGGCACAGGCTTTAACCTCGATATCGAGATATATCTTGGCGCGGGCGCGTTCGTCTGCGGAGAAGAGACCGCGCTTATGCGTTCAATTGAGGGCAAGAGGGGCATGCCGAGGCCGAGGCCTCCGTTCCCTGCGCAGAAAGGACTTTGGGATAAGCCTTCGGTGCTTAACAATGTCGAAACATACGCCAACATACCCCAGATAATACTGAACGGCGCCGACTGGTACAGGAGCCTCGGAACCGAAAAATCCACGGGCACAAAGGTCTTTGCCCTTACAGGCGCAATAAATAATGTCGGACTTATAGAAGTTCCTATGGGAATCCCGTTAAGAAAGATAATCTACGATATCGGCGGCGGCATATCCAAGAACAGGAAATTCAAGGCGGTGCAGTTAGGTGGTCCTTCGGGCGGCTGTATCCCGGAACATCTTCTCGACACGCCGGTAACATATGAAGACATCGTTCAGACAGGGGCGATTGTAGGCTCGGGCGGTATGGTCGTGATGAATGACCTCAACTGCATGGTGAGCGTTGCAAAGTTCTTCCTTGAGTTTACTACCGATGAGTCATGCGGCAAGTGCCCTCCTTGCAGAATAGGAACTACCGTAATGCTCGATATCCTGACCAACATAACCGAGGGCAGGGGCAAGGAAGGGTACATAGAATTGCTTCAGGATATTTCACAGGACATAATCGCCACGTCCCTTTGCGGATTGGGACAGACTGCGCCTAACCCCGTTCTTACGACCATAAAATATTTCAGGGACGAATACGAGTCGCATATAAATGAAAAGTGGTGCAAGACGGGCGTTTGTAAAGACCTCTGCACATTTTATGTGGATGAAGAAAAATGCAAGGCATGCGGCGCGTGCAAGAAGGTATGCCCTCAGAATGCCATTTTAGGGGAAAAGAAGGTTCCCCACCGCATAGAACAATCCAAATGCATACAGTGCCGCTCGTGTTATGAGGCATGCAAATTCGACTCCATAAAGATAGGCCCGAGAAGCCTGAGGGAAAAGCTTATGGAAACTACGGATCAGGAAGCGCTCAAAGAGATTTACACCGCGGCTATAGCGGCGAAGGAGGAGTAAGAGATGTCGAAAGATATAATAATAGAGCTTACGATAAACGGGAAAAACATAAAGGCGGAGCAGGGAATGACCATTCTTCAGGCGGCGCAGAAGAACGGCATCTATATACCTAACATGTGCTATGACAGAAGGCTTAAGCCTTACGGCGGATGCAGGTTGTGCGTTGTAGAACTCGAAGGGCAGAAAAGGCTTTTTGCCGCATGCTCAACTCCTGCGGAAGACGGGATGATCGTTCATACCGAAACCCCTAAACTCGCAAAGGCGAGAAAGACCGTGATCGAGCTCCTGCTCGTGCATCACCCCCTCGACTGCCCTATATGCGACAAGGCAGGCGAGTGCGACCTTCAAGACCTTGCATTTAAATACGGGCCTTCCCATAGCAGGTTCGTTGCGGAAAGAAAGCACGACCCGGAAAGGGTCGATGCGCCCATAGTAGAGAGGAATCCGAACAGGTGCATATTGTGCGGCAAGTGTGTCAGGGTGTGCGCCGAACATCAGGGAGTAGGAGCTATCAACCTTATAGGAAGGGGCTTTAAGACAAAAGTGAGCCCTGCCTTTGAAGAAACCCTGAACTGCGAATTCTGCGGCCAGTGCATAGATGCGTGTCCTGTGGGCGCCCTCGGGGCCAAGCCTTACAGGTTCAGGTCAAGGGTGTGGTATATGGACGAATACGAAGCAATATGTCCTTACTGCGGATGCGGATGCACGACAAACTTGAGCCTCAGAGAAGGAAGGATAATAAGGGCGAGGGGTAAAGACGGCATAGGCATAAACGAAGGCAACCTCTGCGGCAGGGGCAGGTTCGGGTTCGACTACATCTATTCCGAAAACAGAATTACCGCGCCCATGATTAAAAAGGACGGGAAACTCGTTCCTGTGTCATGGGAGGAGGCCCTATCTTATGTCGCAAAGAGGCTTGAAGATATAAAGGAAAAGTACGGCCCTTCGGCCATAGGAGCGATAGGCTCCCAGAGATGCACGATGGAAGACAACTATATGCTTCAGAAGTTCATGAGGGAGGTTGTGGGCGCCGATAACATAGATTCTGCAGCGCGGTTCGGCTATGCGAAGGCGCAGAAGGCATTGGAAAAGGCATTCGGCGTCGACTTCCTGCCCATAAAGTGGAAAGCGCCTTTAAATGCGGATTTTATGCTCGTGGTAGAATCGGACATAACATCTACGCTTCCTGTGTGGGGACTTAACTTTATCAAGGCTAAAAATGACGGCGCAACCCTTGTAGTGGCGGACGTGAAAGAGACCAAGCTTGCGCGGAACAGCACGCAGTGGCTCAGGATAAAGCCGGGTTCCGGCACTGTCCTGTTGAACGGCATGATGAAGGTAATAATAGACGAGGGATTGTACGATAAGGATAAGGCTTCTGCAGTTCCGAATTTCAAAGCGCTTACCGACGGGCTGAAAGAATTCACGCTAAAGGCGGTATCGAATATTACAGGCATAAGCGAAGACGCGATTATAAGCCTTGGAAGGTCGTATGCGTCTTCAGGGAAACGCCTTATAGCCCTCACTTCCAATATATCGGAAAATACCAAGAGCATGAATACGATATTGGCCGCAGCTAACCTCGCTATCCTTATGGGAGACGATCCCGATACGGTTCAGGCGCCTGCCGAATTTTCTAATACTGCAGGCATGTGGATGTCTGGAGTAAGGCCGCTTTCAGGAGGCAAAGACGTTTATGACATGCTGTATGAGCCGGGAGCGGTGAAGGCGCTTTATATAATGGGCGAAAATCCCATCGTAACTTTTCAGGACGCGGCAAGGGTGGAAAAAACGCTCAAAGGTCTCGAACTGCTCATAGTGCAGGATATATTCATGAAAGAAGCCGCAAGGATTGCGGATGTTGTTCTTCCCGCGTGCAGTTGGGCCGAGAAAGAGGGCACGTTCATGGCCGCGACAGGAAACATACAGAAGACGCCGAAACTCGTAGCAGAGACAGGGCAGTCTGTTCCGGACTGGAAGATATTCAGGAACCTTGCGAGGGTCATGAACAAGGATCTGGGATTAAAGGACATTACGGCCATCAGGGCGGCAATAGCAGATATGATCGTTTCAGGGGAAACGAAGGATATTCGCCTGTCATTTAATCCTGCCTCTTACGAGGTGATGGAAACAATAAGCGAAGAATATCCGATGTTCCTCGTAACTTCTAATATACTCCAGCATTCGGGAGCGCTCTCCGTTTTATCCAAGAATCTGGATTCCGTTGTCTCCGACGCCTATCTGCAGGTAAACACCATGGATGCGAAAAAGCACGGGATACATGACGACTCCTTTGTAAAGGTCAAGTCAAAGAGGGGAGAGGTTTATTTAAAGGCTATGCTGTCCGATGAGGTTCCTGAAGGCACTGTGTTCGCTCCATTGCATTTTGCTCACGCAAAGGTCAATGCCCTGACATATCCTTCCTCGAACGGGGGGTTGCCTCTCGTGGCGGTAAGCATAGAAGCGGCATAGTTACGGAAGACAAGCAGGAAGGCAAAGCATTTAACCCAAATAATGCATTTACATGGAGGCATGGACTGCTAAAAGTCTTTACAATTCGCAATTTCTTAAAACAATCCAGTATATTTAGCGTGGATTTTTTGATTGGATATGCGGTAACAGTCATCCTCAATAAGGTGGCGAGGTAAAGCCTCTTATCAGCCCATGCCTCCATGATTTTAATGTTCAATTGCATTTTTGGGATTAATTCCAGAAATGCAGTCTTTTTTATATCCCTATTAAGTTGCGGTAAAAATAAAAACCTTGATGATATAATAAATAATGTTTCGCAATATCTATTTCGACATGCTCGGCAGCATCTCGGACGGCGTCTACTACGTCGGCATCGACCGCAAAATAGAATACTGGAACAAAGGCTCGGAATTTCTTGCCGGTTTTCCCGAAGGAGACGTTAAAGGAAAGGTTTGCCATGAAGTCTTGCGTTATGAAGACGAATCAGGCGATTTATTGGCTGCCTACGAATATCCTGCAATCCTCTGCCTGCAGTCAGCCAAAACCGTAGTCAAAAACCTGTTTATCGTTAACAGGAACAACGAAAAACTTTATGTCGAAGAACAGGCGTCTCCGGTTTTCAGAAGCGGCAAAATAATCGGAGCGGTATCTGTCTTAAGGGACAATGCGAGGGTGTTTTCCTCTGTCGAAGCTTATATAAAAAATCATCGTAAGGACAGGCTTGTGCCGATATGCGCCTGGTGCAAGAAGATAAAAATCAGCGAAAATTCGTGGGAGCAGATAGAGAAGTATTTTACGGACGAGGGGTTCGGGGTATTTACTCACGGCATGTGCCCGGACTGCGCCGAAAAGATATTCGAGAAGAAGGTCTATCTCGAGAGCTATCAGAACATATCCAAGGCGATAAGTTCGAGCCTTTCTCTTAACGAAGTGCTGAATTTGATAGTGACCAACGCGGTTAAGATAATGAACGTGAAGGCGAGCATGCTCAGGCTTCTGAATAAGGAGACGCATAAGCTCGAAGTGGCAGCGCATCAGGGACTGAGCGAAAAGTATGTAAATAAGGGACCTGTCGAGTACGATAGGAGCATAGAGGATGCCCTTTCCGGCAAAGCGGTTTCCATATACGATATAACCTCTGATTCGGATTCCAAATACCGTATTGAAGCTGAGGCCGAGGGCATAAGGAGCATATTGTCCATACCGGTTAAGCTCAAAAAAGAGGTTATAGGCGTTTTGAGGATGTATACGGCCGAGCCGGTGAAATATAGGGACGAGGATCTGAAATTCATGGCCGCCATCGCCGAGCAGGCTGCCATCGCCATAGTGAACGCAAGGACGTTCGAGACCACAGTATCCCGCGCAAAGGAATATCTGCGGGTGTTCGAGGACGTGACAAAGGCCGTGAGCTCGACACTGAGATTGAACGAGGTCCTTAATCTCATAGTCAACAAATTACCGGAGGCAATGAATTTAAAGGCGGCTACCATAAGACTGCTCGATGCGACCGGAGAAAAACTCGAATTGGCGGCGGCATACGGTTTGAGCGAAAAATATCTTGGAAGGGGGCCTGTGGATACCGAGGAAAATGTGAAACATGCCCTCCAGACAAGGCCTGTAGCAATCTATGATGTCGGCACCGATCAGAGGATCCATTATCAGAAAGAGGCTATGGAAGAAGGGATAAAGAGTATTCTTACCCTCCCCATAATTGCGAGAGATAAGGTAATCGGCGTGTTGAGGCTGCTCACCGACACCCCGAGACATTTTACCGAAGAGGATATCGCGTTTTCCGCGTCGCTTGCGGAGGTGTGCGGGACGGCGATTGAGAACGCAAGGATGTATGAACAGTTGCATAAAGCGAAACATATATAAAAGCGCCTCCGGCTCTCTGGAAGAGCGGGAAGACCTTATTGCAGTCGAAAAACGGCTGAGGGTGTCGGTGAACGGCAAAGAGGTCTTAAGCCTTTACTGTACGCCGCTTATGGTGAGGGAGCTTGTCGTAGGCATGTTCATGACCGAAGACATTATCAAAGGCGGATGGTGCGCGGAGAGAATGTCCGTTCAATACGGGGAAGACGTTGTCGTGGATATACCTGCAGAAGGCGATGCCTCGACCGAAGGCGCGGTCATAACATCGGGCTGCATTGGGGGCATAACATTTCCTAAGAGGATGTCCCTCCAGAAAATAGAAGATTCCTTTACGGTAAAGGCGGACGACTTAAAGGGAGTGTTCAGGAGATTTCAGAACGCTTCGGAACTTTATAAATCCACGGGATGCGTTCACAGCGCCGGGCTCAGCGACGGCCGTGAAATATTATGCCTTGCAGAAGACATCGGCAGGCACAATGCAGTTGACAAGATCATCGGGTACGCCATTTTGGAGAAGATCCAGTTTGAAGGAAAGATAATGTTAGCAAGCGGAAGGTTATCGTCAGAGATAGTTTCAAAGTGCGCCAAGTGGGGGATACCGATGGTCGCAAGCAGGACGTCCCCGACGAGCCTTGCAGTGGATATTGCAGAAAAAAGCGGAGTAACGGTCGTCGGATTTATAAGGGCGGACAGATTGAACGTTTATACTCACCCGCAAAGGGTAGTTTAGATTATTTCTTCAAATCTTCTTTGCGCTTTCCCCTTAAAAAATACAGAAAATTGCCGGTAAAACTGTGCGAATTAGTCTGATGGCTATTTACCGATAGTTTTTCAAAAAAGAAAGAGGTATAATTTGATAGTCTGTCTGTGCGCTGAAACCGACAATGGTTTATGAATATCGAGAAGACCGAGATATGGATAATATTCCGTGTCAGTGTCAGTTGCCGACACAGAATACCGACACGGACACTGTTTTTGATGGGCGGGCCGTGCAGGGATTTATCGGGAATTTGTATAAAAATAGGCCGGAGTGGGTAATAATGGGGTAAATGCAAAACAGTATTTATTCAGGGTTTCAGCTTTCTTTGATATACTATATACTAAATAAGGCATGATATAAGAACAATAGAGATGGGATGGGGAAAAGGATGAATTAAATGATTACCGAAGACAAAATTGAAGAAATAAAAGATAAAATTGTAAAGACCGTATCTCCTGAGAAGATTATCCTTTTTGGTTCTTATGCAACAGGTGAGGCAAAAGAAGAAAGTGATATAGACCTGGTCGTCATATGGGATTCTCCTGCAAACCATCACCAGAGGAATATGCAGATAAGGAGATTATTCCCTCGTAGAAATTTCTCATTGGATGTTTTTGTTTTTACGCCTCAAGAGGAAGCAAAGTATAAGGATATTAAAGGGACTATCGTATATACTGCTACTACAAAAGGCAAAATCTTGTATGCACGAAGATAGAAATATTATTGTTAAAAAGTGGTTTTCAAAAGCGGATAACGACCTGAAAAATATTGAAAATAATTTAACATCCAAAGATATACCTGCCGATACCCTCTGCTTCCATTCTCAACAAGCCATAGAAAAACTCATCAAAGGCTCACTGGTTTATTTTGAACAGGATATTTCAAAAACCCACGACCTCGTAAAACTTCTAACAGAAATCACTCCTTTTATTCCGGAACTTTCTCCTTTAGAAGAGGACATGGAAAGGATATCAGAATTTGCCGTTGAAACACGATATCCGGATGCTTTCTATGAACCTTCATTGGAAGAAGCAAAGGAAGCTTACAAAGTAGCCCTGAAGGTAAAGGAAATCGTTTTAGACAAAATAAAAATATGAACCAAGTGCGATAACTTTCACCGACACAGACACTAATTACTGACACCGTTCACCGACACGGACACTGTTTTTGATGGGCGGGCGGTGAGGGGATTTTTCGGGAATTTGGAGAGGAATAGGGCGGAGTTTTTCGGGGAAAAGGAGAAGATAAGGAAGGCTTTCTGCGATTAAGTAAATCGGAGATTTGTTTTCAAGAATCCGTTTTGGTGAAAAGCTCGGTTCAGGCATGTTGAGGATGAGGGACATTTGCAGGACTGAGAAAGCGCCTTGCCCGCAGGTGGAGTTCAATGAGAATTTTATGTGACTTTCAGGCAGAGTCATGAATACCTGAAGCTCGCGCAGGAAGAAACTACCCCAAAGACTACCCAAAAGATTTTATCTGCGATAAAAGAAAAGCCGGGAATAACAAGAGAAGAGCTTGCCGGCCTTTTGAGGATTACCCCGGACGGAGTGAAATACCATCTCTATAATCTTAAGAAAAGGGGCGTGATTAAAAGAGTCGGAGGAAGAAGAGAAGGGGTATGGGAGATTTCAAGGAAGGCCGATGACTGAATGCTGCTTGCTGTTTGTGATAGGATTGAGGGAGAAGGGAAAGGGAGATTTGGCGAGGGCATGCGGAGCGAAGAATACTGAACATGCAGGGACAAAAAAGGGGCGCGGCGCTTACTGGGGCAGAGGGGACTGTCTCCGGTCTAAAATTAAAGACGGGAGAATGATAAGATGAGGGTGGTAGAGCAAAAGGATCGGTAAGGTTCAAGATGACAAAATTTTACGCTCACAGTGTGGAAGGGAAGCCGGTTGAGAAATGGCATCGGCTCGAGGAGCATCTGGTCGGCACCGCCGAACTGGCGAAGCAATTCGCCGCTGAATTCGGTTCGGGCGAATGGGCATATCTTGCGGGGTTGTGGCATGATTTGGGGAAGTGAGTCAAAAGGGCATTGAATATGTTTAGTGACACTGAATATATTGCACATCGCAGAGGAAAAGACGGACTAATACAAAGTCTGTCGAAGCACCTCAAAGAAGTATCGGGGCAAGCGGGTAAATTTGCTTCAAAGATAGGGCTGAAAGAGCAAGGTGAAATAGTTGGGCTTTTGCATGACATCGGAAAGGCGAGCCATGAATTTGAGCAATACATTAAATCAGCTGTAGGTCTTATTAATCCTGACGAAGACGATTATGTTGATGCGGCTGGATTAAAGGGGAAAGTCGATCATTCAACTGCTGGCGCACAACTTATCTGTAGAGAGCTTGCCCAAAATGGAAAAGAAGCTCTATTTGCAGCTCAAGTTTTGTCATTGTGCTTAGCCTCCCATCATTCAGGATTGATAGACAGTATTTCTCCTGACGGCAAAGATACCTATTCAAAACGCATGGTCAAAGAGAAAGAAAAATCGCATATTGATGAAGTATTCGGAAAATTAAGCGATAAGGCGAGAGAGCGTATAATAAATCGGTTGCATTCGAAAGAGTTTTTACAAAGTCTTGTAGCCAGGCTTAAGGCATTGAAATCTTCTCATGATTCTAAGGAAACCTTTTCTTTCAAATGTGGCCTTCTGGTACGGTTTTTATACAGCTGTCTCATTGATGCTGACCGGTTGAATACGGCTGATTTTGAAAAGCCTGCATTAAAAAAATATAGACGTTATGGAGAATATGAGGATTGGAATGTTTTGATAGGCAGGTTAAACACAACGATGGAAGAGTTTGACTCGAAAGGGATTAATGCCATACGACAGAAAATATCACAGGCATGTTACGATTTTGCGGATAAGCTTGACAGGCCGAATGGATTATATCAACTGACTGTG
>JACREW010000156.1 GCA_016212685.1 Nitrospirota bacterium | reverse complement strand
ATCCAAGTCTCATTTTTAAAACTTAAATCAACGGCCAAATATTACACTGACCCTTAACGTATTTGATTTTTAAAAGTTTTATGTTCTGGCATCCATATTGCTTTAATATTCGGTATTGACAATCAACACAAAAGGTGCTATTGGTTTTATTTAAGAGAAACAAAATATTAATCCTCTACAGGAGGCATGGAACAATGAACAGGGGAAGCAGACTTATTTTCGGAATAATTACGGCTGGAATCTTTTTTATGCTGTCTATCGCCGTCGGAGCGATAGCAACGGAAAAGACGGAAGAAAAAAAAGACGATATACCTAAATTTTTTGTGCCCAAACCCCCTCCCTCCGGAAGCTTCCCCTGTTCAAAGTGCCACACTTACAGGGCTATCGACAAGAAGAAGAGAAAACTCGAACTGTCCCATACCGGCATTACTCTCAAGCATGCCGAAGAACAGCGGTGGTGTTATGACTGTCATGAGGGAGACAAGCTGAGATTGCAAAACGGGCAGTTGATAGATTTCGAAAAATCATATCTTCTGTGCGGGCAATGTCACGGGACTATATTCAGGGATTGGAAGGCGGGTATTCACGGCAAGAGAACCGGACTGTGGGACGGGGAAAAGGTCTATCGTCTTTGCGTAAGTTGCCATGACCCGCATCAGCCTAAGTACAAGCCGATTGAGCCTAAAGAGCCGCCGATTAAACCGGCAGACATTAAATTAAAAAAATAGAGGGTAAATCCTATGTCAAAGAAAATACGCAATAATCCGCTGGGAATCAACATGGACAGAAGGTTGTTTCTGAAGGGCGCCGCGGCCGGTCTTGCTGCTACGGCCTTGCCGGCAGCCGCCGAGGCATTCGACATGAGCGCCTTTTTGCAGAAACATTTCAGGGAGATGACCGAAGACGAGATAAAAAAGGTCATTGCAAGGCTCGAAAAAGAGGCGTCATTGGAATGGAAGAAGGATATCCATATCAGCGCGGCAAAGGCAACTCCGGGAGTTAAATTCGGCTACGGCCTCGACCTGTCGCGGTGTATCGGCTGCAGGAAATGCGTATACGCCTGCGTAAGCGAGAATAACCAATCAAGAAGTCCTCAGGTCCACTGGATATCCGTCCTCCGTTTTAAAAAGGGAGAGAAATGGATCGACCTCGAAAACTCTGAAAAATATTACAATCCGAAACAAGTTCCGGAGAAGGATTTTTTTTATATGCCTGTCCAGTGTCAGCAGTGCGAGAACTCGCCGTGCGTAAAAGCATGTCCGACGCAGGCGACATGGAAAGAGCCGGACGGAATAGTAGTAATAGATTATAACTGGTGTATAGGCTGCAGATACTGTATGGCGGCCTGTCCTTACGGCGCGAGGAGATTCAACTGGTCAAAACCGGACATCCCCGCAAACGAATTGAACGCCGAAACCCATTATCTCGGCAACCGGCCGCGCTATAAAGGCGTTGTGGAAAAATGCACATTCTGCATACAGAGGACGAGGGCGGGCAAATACCCGGCATGTGTGGAGATATGCCCTGTTGGGGCAAGGAAGTTCGGAAACCTACTCGACCCTAAGAGCGAGATCAGATACCTCATCGAAAACAAGAGGGTCTTCAGGCTTAAAGAGGACTTGAATACAAACCCCAAATTTTATTATTTCTTTGCGACATAGACGAACAAAGGGAGGATTTTAACATCATGAAAGTTTTATTTGCTGCGATAGGGAATGTTGTCAAAGGCGATGTAAGGTATTATGCGTGGCTCGCCTTTCTTTCCGCCTTGATTGTTGCCGGAGTCGGCGCGTATTTGCAGCAGTTCGACAAGGGTTTGATTGTAACGGCGATGAGGGATCAGGTGTCGTGGGGATTCTATATCGCCAATTTTACCTTTCTCGTCGGCGTGGCAGCGGCTGCCGTCCTCTTAGTCATTCCGGCTTACCTGTATAATTTTAAGCCTATAAAAGAAATTGTCCTTTTCGGGGAAATGCTTGCCATCACCGCGGTTACAATGTGCATCCTTTTCATAATGGTTGATCTGGGGCAGCCCCTGAGGGTCTGGCATCTTCTGCCGGTTATAGGGAGGATGAATTTTCCTGCCTCTATTCTGGCATGGGACGTGATAGTTTTGAACGGGTATCTTGCTATAAACGTCTTGCTCGTGCTTTATGCGCTTTACAGGTTATCCATGGGCAAGGAATATAAGCTTGCGCTGATTTTCCCGTTGATCCTGCTCTCTATCCCGTGGGCCGTGAGCATACACACGGTTACGGCATTTCTTTATAACGGACTCTCTGCCCGTCCGTTCTGGAACGCCTCAATTTTAGCTCCGAGATTTCTTGCCTCCGCCTTCTGCTCGGGGCCCGCATTGATGTTGATAATCCTGCAGCTTATACGGAGGTTTTCGAAAATCGAAATAGATCAGAAGGCGATATCAAAGATCGCCGAATTAATCGCATATACGATAGGAATCAATCTGTTCCTGCTCGGTGCGGAGGTATTTAAGGAATTCTATTCAGGGAGCATCCACAAGGCCCCGCTCGAATACCTATTTTTCGGACTTCACGGGAACAGCCGCCTCGTGCCGTGGACATGGATGGCGCTATTATTCAATATCACGGCTTTTATTATCTTCCTGATACCCAAGACACGCGAGAGCTTTCTCACGCTGAACATAGGCGCTGCGCTGATAATCGCAGGCGTCTATATCGAAAAGGGCATGGGGCTGGTCGTGCCGGGATTTATCCCGGATACGCTCGGGGAGATTTATGAATACTGGCCTACGATGCAGGAGGTGATCATAACGGTGGGCATATGGGCGTTCGGCGCTCTTCTTTATACGCTTATGGTGAAATTCGCTCTGCCTATTTATACGGGCGGATTGATAGGCGCGGGCAAACAAAGGAGTTGATAATGTTTTGGAATCAAAAACATCAATCAAAGGAGGTAGTAAGATGGCAGTTGCAATGAAGAGAAGGACTTTTCTTAAAATTTCTGCTGCCGCCGTTACCGCTGCCGCGGTCGTATCGAATTTCAAAGATGCGGAGGCAGCGGAATGGAAAAAGCAGATAGGCAAGTCCGGCTCACAGCCGGATCCGGTTGACGGAGAGATGAAAATAGTAAGAAGCGTCTGCCTTATGTGCCACGGCGGATGCGGTATTCAGGCGAAGGTGGTAAACGGCGAACTTGCAAGGCTCACCGGCAATCCTTACCATCCAAACACCTATGACTATACCGCAAAGGGCGATATAGTCGAGGAGTCCGACCTTGACGCGGGAGCTAACGGAAAGGACGTAGGTTCGCTATGTCCAAAAGGGCAGGCAGGTATTTTTGCGCTTTACAGCCCGTTCAGGCTCCAGCACCCGCTTAAGAGGGTTGGAGAGAGGGGCTCCGGCAAATGGAAGACCATCTCGTGGGAGCAGGCAATAAAAGAAATATGCCACGGCGGTCACCTCTTTAAAAATGTTCCCGGGGAAGAGAACCGCAATGTTGAGGGGCTTAAATCGATATTGAGCAACGACAAACCCATGGGGCCGGAGGATTCGGATTATATGGACGAGGCGCCTCCCGGAGGCTGGGGCCCAAAAAGGAACCAGTTTGTCTGGGCGCACGGCAGGAATGAGCAGTCGCCTCTGACGCCGAGGTTTGTCCTTGATGCGGCAGGCGTTCCGCACATGCTCAACCATTGAAGCCGCTGCGCCGGCACCTTCTACAGTGTTGTAGAGGCAGTCTTGAATTTACCCCCCTACGAGATAGGGAGCTATACGGATTACGAGTATTGTGATTATTTGATCAGCATGGGATCCAACATCACGCAGGCGGATTATCCTATGCAGACGAGGGCGAGGTATTTGCAGAAATTCGGCAAAAGGCTCAACCCTGATGCAAAGAATTTCAAGCATGTCGTGGTTGACCCTCGCTTTACAAATGGCGCAGCAAAGGCCACGCATAACGGCGCAGGCGAATGGGTTCCTCTAAAACCCACAACCGATTCCTTTTTCCTTTTGGGCATGATAAGGTGGATGATAGAGAACAACGGATATAAAAAGGAATACCTCACCATCCCGAACGAAAAGGTCGCCAAGAAGATGGGCTATCGCACATGGACGGATATGACATACCTCGTCGGCACACAAGAGCCCCAAAAGTATCTCACCGGAAAAGACGTCGGTCTTGGACAGAGCGATTTTGTAGTTCTTGTCAATGGACAGCCAAAGATGTTTCAGGATGCGGACGGATTTGCCGATCTCGATACCGCCACTGTTGTAAACGGCGTTGAGTATAAGACCGTATTCAGATTGCTCAGGGAAAGGGCTCAAGAGAAAACCCTCGAAGAGTCTGAAGCCGTGTGCGATATACCGGCAGGCACCATTGCCCGCATCGCAAAGGAATTCTCCTCTGCAAAGCGTCCCGCCATCGAGATGTTCCGCGGCCCGGTGCAGCAGACCAACGGCTGGTATAACGGACAGGCGCTATGCATCATAAACATGCTCGTTGACAATATAGACAGGAAAGGCGGTTATATTTCAGGACATGCGGCTTACAAAGGCGACGTAAAGGCAAATAATAAGAGGAAACCCTCAGGCGTCCGGGCCGACACTGCAAAGGCTGCATATCAGGGGAAGAAGCCGACTGCCACAAGGCCGTGGTACTCGGGTTATAGCACTCCGAGAGGCGTGGCTCCTAATTTCTTCTCTAATGTAAGAATGGGTTATCCTTATAAGAACAAGGCATACCTCAATTACTATAACGACCCGGCATATACGATGCCTTATAATGCGGAGGTCATCGAAGCGCTTATGGACGTAAAGGCAATGCCGCTTACCTTCTCTATCGATGCCTATATGGGGGAGACGAGTGCGCTTTGCGATTATGTGCTGCCCGATACCGAATACCTTGAGCGTCTCGGAGGCTTCAAGACATATCCGCCGGTCAAAACACAGGTATGGGCGCTCAGACAGCCGGTAGTGGGATCTTTTGACCCCAAAACCCATGAGTATAAGTCTATACGTCCCGACACAAAAATGGCGGATGATGTCCTCATAATGATCTCAAAGGAGTGCGGACTTCCTACATTCGGAAAGGACGGCGGAGGCCCGGGAAAGGATATCAACAACTCATGGGACTTCTGGAACGAGTATTACAGGCACTATGACTTTAAGGAAGGATTGGATCCGAAAAGCAGTTTTGTGAAAATGGGCGGAAAATTCCAGAATCCAGCGCCTAAATATCAATACACGAAAGCCTATTCCTCGGGTGAATATACTTCATTTCCGGGAGGAAGACAGGTGCGCGTTCTCTTTGGTTTTCTGGAGAAGGTCTCCACATATAAGAACGCTATGACAGGCAAATTTATGGATGGACTTCCGATGTACAGGACCATCGTGGATTGCAAAGAGCAGCCTCTCGATCCGGCCATCTATAAGGAATATCCGATGCAGCTTCACACATGGAAGGATGCATTCCACACACAGTCGAGGACGATGAACAACCTGTGGCTTGCATCCATCAAGCCCCAGAATTACGCTGAGATAAACCCTGCCGATGCGGAAAAACTGGGTGTCAAGACAGGCGATTGGGTAAAGGTGAAATCTCCATCCAGCGAGCAGTTGGAGTCCGACATGTACAAGAACTTCCGCAAGCACATAAAAGATTACTATCCCAACTATCTCGGCAACGGATGGTTTAAATTCCAGGTCAGGGCTACCAGCAGGATACGGCCGGGATTGTTCTCTGTGTGCCAGTCTTACGGAAGGTTCGGAGCCGGCTCGCCGAAAGGGAAGTGGCATATGAACGGCAAAGAGCAGCCGAGCGATGAAAGAGTAGGAGCCGGTTTCCATATAAACCCGCTTTATATGGCTGACCCTGTCTTGAAGAACATAGCGTTGATTGACCCAATAGGAGGAGGCACTCAGAGTTTCGGGACGCCCCTGAGGGTTGAGAAGATATAGAAAGGAGGATGGCATGTCTGAATTAGGAGCTTTTGTACCGGATGAGGTTTTAGAAGCCAGTTTTAAAAAGCCTGGACCAAAGCAGTATACCTTATGGGTTGATCTTGAGTATTGTGTAGGATGCCACGCATGCACTATGGCATGTAAGGCAGAGAATAACACACCGGTGGGCGTTGACTATAACCGTGTGATAGAGGTCGAGGTCGGCGAGTTTAAAGACACAAAGGAAAAGTCCGATCTGAGGGTCTACTTTGTGCCTATGCCCTGCATGCATTGAGGGAAGCCGGCCTGCATGGCGGCTTGCCCGGTCGGGGCAATCACAAAGAGAAAAGAAGACGGGATAGTCCTTATCAACAAGGACAAGTGCATAGGCTGCAGGTATTGCGCATGGGCCTGTCCTTACGGACATCCGCAGTTCAATGCCGAGGCAAAGGTGATGGAGAAATGCATATTATGCGTGCATAGGTTAGAGAAAGGACTCCGTCCTGCCTGCGTTGATACATGTATTGCGAGGACAAGGTTCTTCGGCGAGATAGACAGCCTCACAAGGCTTATCAGGGAAAAACGGGCCGAGAGGGTTTCCCTCGGATTTATCGGCGCGAAGACGACTACAGAGCCGTCGGTGATGTATACGAAGTAACTAAAGAGGCGATAGGCAAAAGGCGATGGCATTAAGGGGACTGTCCCTATAACCCCTCCCTGCCTCCCCTTAGATAAGGGGAGGTTAGGTGGGGTTAGCGAAGTCGTAGAATAGGGACTGTCCCCGATAACCAAAAAGAGGTGTAAGCATGGGAGTTGCTGAAGTAGCGGATAAAATCATCAATAAACATAATATGCTGATTGAAACGTCTTTATGTTCGCGCTTTCGCACGCCGAAGTCGGGCTGTTCGTTGTGCGCTGATATGTGCCCGGCCGATGCGATTGACGTTTCGGAAGAGGGCGCCGTGATAAAAGGCGGGTGTCTCGATTGCGGCGTATGTGTCTCCGCGTGTCCTAACGGCGTATTCCGGATGAAGGATAACGACGATGAAAAGATCAGCGGTGAAATGAGAGAAAAGTTCGGGAAAGAAAGAGTATTCGGTATTTCGTGTCAGCGTGGAGACAATAGCGCCGATTTTAAGGTTCCGTGCCTCGGTCGTCTTACGGAGGCTATGCTGCTTGAGCCTATAAAGGCAGGCGTTTCGAATATAGAGATATCACGTCCGGAATGTGAGCGCTGCCCTAACTCAAAGGCCTCATTAAATATTGACAGGATTATTAGTAGAGTGAGGGACGTTT
>JACREW010000153.1 GCA_016212685.1 Nitrospirota bacterium | reverse complement strand
CTTCAAGTCCTAATTGCTTATATCTCTTTCCCATATCCACTTAGAATACCAACTCTTAGTCGGCTCTCCCAAGTGTTGCACTTCGCTATTGAACTGGCGTAACCAAAAATCATTTATCCAACCTAAATTAAGCGATTCTAATATAGCAATATATGTCAGGCGCTGCGAAAAGACTTTAACCCACGCACTTGTAATAACTCCCCCATCCCCCTCTTACTTTAAGAGGGGGATGGGGGAGTTATCCGTCATCTACAACATTGGATACTTGTTGGATTATGCATTTATAATCTCTCATATACATTTGAATCAACACTTTTTAAAGTCTTTGAGCAGTGCCTGACATATAAAATAGCTCAAATTAGGTAAAAATCATTTATCTAAAAAATTCAGTATCGTCTCAACACTTCTTATATGTTTTCCGGACGGATATTCTTTTTTATACTGCATCAGTTTTTCCTTTGCCTGCTCTTTGAAGCCCAGTTCATAAAGCGTCATTCCCGCAAGATAAAGAGCCGTCTCTCTCTGTGAAACTACCGGATATGTCTCTATCACCAAAAGGTATTCGGCAAGGGCCGCTTCCGGATTTCTTAAAAATCTCGAATACACCGCTCCTCTTTCGAGCCGCGCATCGCTGCGTATATCGGGCAGATTAGTGAGATCGAGGGCTATCTGAAATACATAAAGGGCTTCCTCATATCTTCCGGAGTCGGCAAGATAACGGCCGTAATTTATATTCCACCGCGCTATGATGTCCGGCAGGTTGCCGGAAAGCTCCCACTCCTTTGGAGGCGTTGCCTCTGTTATCTCTTCAAAGTTTTTCTTAGCCGTGTAAAGAGGCGTGTCAGGTTCGACCTTTACGGGGTCTACGGGAGTATATCCCCTTGTATTCTGAACCATCGTGTCCACGCTCAATGGTTTTGAGACGGTATCGGCGCCTGTTATTTCAACCTGCCCTTCGTTTCCGAAAAATACGTTCGCAAGCCCCTGGGTCATCATCATAAACTCGGTGCCTTTAATTCCCGCAACGGCTGTAGGGCTTTTAACCTTATAGTTCACCTGCTCTCCGGCAAGCTTGGTAACCGACGCCCTCAACTTGCCCTGCGTTACGCTGAACACGCCGTCCTTTTTGTCCCTGCCTATGACAAACTCGGTGATTTCAAGCTCGGTATTATTGGCAAGTGTCAGTTTGCTCTTGTCGGACAATGACAGCACCGCCCATCCGTCAGCGCCTGTCTTTATCCAATAGCCCTTTTCGAGATCGAGTCCTTTTTTAGCGTCAGCATAAGGGATATTGGCCTTTTCCCTGAATAAGACCTTGCCGCTTATTTCCGATATTTTGCCTATAGACTTGGCCTCGCTATATGCTGAAAAAAAGAGAATAGACAGAAAAAAAACAATAAAGAACAAAATTCTTTTCATAATAACTGCCCTCCGTGAACTGTTTTAAAATTAGATAAGGCAAGCGTTACGCATACAAGTTTCTTCATGCCTAAATTTTAACAGAGTCCATGGAAAATGCAAAGGTAAAATTACCATCCTAAAGACACAAGGCGCAAATCCGCTTCAACGCCTTTATAAGTGTTATCCTTTGTGCAAGGCAAAGGTAATGTATGTTGTACCGAAATGGATGCCGCCGATGCGGATGACGGACATAAGAGAATGTGATTAAAATATTCCGCCGATAAAGTCATTGAAGCGGACTCTCGCCTTGTTAAATGGTGGGCAGTGAGAGAATCGAACTCCCGACACGGGGCTTTTCAGGCCCCTGCTCTACCGACTGAGCTAACTGCCCAACAAGTATACACATTAAAATTTTAAGGCATTAAAAGTCAAGAACCGAACCTTGTTTTTACGGGTTTATTTGACTTCGGCATATTTTTTGACGTATTGTTAATTATGGCGGTAGGCGTATCGTTACTCGGACAGCTTTTGCTAAAAGCCAAACTGATAACCGAAGATCAGTTAAATGAGGCCATCCGCGTCCAGAGGCTCGAAGGCAAAAGGCTCGGCTCCGTACTTCTGAAATTGGGGTATCTCAACGAAGAAAGCCTCATCACTTTCTTAAGCAGGCAATACAACGCGCCCGCCATAAACCTTTCCGAACACAAAGTCGATACGTCCCTTCTCAAGCTTATCCCCTACGAGACCGCAAAAAGATACCAGCTCATTCCCATATCGAAGGACGGCGCGGGACTGCGGATCGCCATTACTGACCCTTCAAACAACCTTGCCATAGACGACGTAAGGTTCCTGTCCGGCATGAAGGTGATAGTTCATGTGGCGGCGGAAACCGCAATAATAGATTCCATAGAAAAATATTATCCGAAAAAAGAAACGAAAGTTTCTGTCGGCAAGGGCAAGGGCGGAGACAAGGACGTTATGGAAATGGAAGACCTGAACAAGGTCATAGGAAGCGCCCTCGAAGACATGACTGTCGTCGAAGAAAAGGACGACAAGGATATGCCGAGAGAAATAGACGCGCCCGTAGTAAAACTGGTAAACGGCATCCTGATGAATGCGATAAGGTCTCATGCCAGCGACATACACGTAGAACCCTCCGAGGAGATACTGAGAGTACGATACAGGATAGACGGGGTGCTTCAGCCGGTATTGAAACTCCCGGTTAAGATGAAGAACGCCCTCACATCGAGAATAAAGATAATGTCCCACCTCGATATATCCGAAAGAAGGCTGCAGCAGGACGGGAGAATAAAACTCAAATTCTGAGACGACAGGGAAATAGACTTCAGGGTTTCGACGCTGCCTACGCTCTTTGGAGAAAAAATAGTGATGCGTCTCCTCGACAAATCCAACCTCCAACTCGAACTGCCGAAATTAGGCTTCGACGAAAAACAACTCATGGACTTCTATGACGCCATAGAAAAGCCTTACGGAATGATGCTCGTAACGGGACCTACGGGCAGCGGTAAAACAACAACTCTTTACTCCGCGCTCTCTCATCTTAACAAGCCCGGCGTTAATATCATGACCGCCGAAGACCCGGTCGAATACAACTTCTTCGGAATAAATCAGGTGCATATACGGGAAGATATAGGACTCAATTTTGCCACTGCGCTAAGGTCGTTTTTGAGACAGGACCCGGACATAATTCTTGTGGGCGAGATAAGGGATTTTGAAACCGCTGAAATCGCGATTAAAGCAGCCCTTACAGGACATCTTGTTTTAAGCACCCTCCACACCAATGACGCTCCGAGCACCATAACAAGGCTTATAAATATGGGCATAGAGCCGATCATGGTCTCGTCTTCGGTTATTTTAATAGTGGCGCAAAGGCTTGCAAGAAAGATTTGCCAGAACTGCAAGGAAGAAGACCAACTATCGGAAACAACGCTGATAAGGGCGGGGTTTCCCTCCGATAAGGCGCAAGATGTTAAATGTTACATAGGGAAAGGCTGCCCTGAATGCAATAATACCGGATACAGGGGAAGGATAGCCGTACATGAGATTATGCCCATAAGGGATGAAGTGAAAGAATTGATTCTTCAGGGCACGTCAGCCGCGGATATTAAAAAAGAAGCGGTGCGCCTCGGCATGTCCACTCTCAGGCAGAGCGGACTGAGAAAAGTAATGGAAGGGATAACAACCATAGAAGAAATACTCAGGGTAACTTTCGAGGATTAAAACATGGCAACCCTGTTCGACCTTTTAAAACTGATGATCGAAAAAGGCGCGTCCGATCTGCACATAACAACAGGCAGCGCTCCGCGGCTTCGCATATCCGGCAAGCTCATACCACTCGAAGGACATTCGTCACTTACGCCGGAAAATACAAAGGAGCTTTGTTACAGCGTAATGACAGAATCTCAAAAACATAAATTCGAAGAGAACAACGAACTCGATCTCTCTTTTGGCGTCAAGGGCCTAAGCAGGTTCAGGGCAAATATATTCATGCAAAGAGGAGCCGCTGCAGGGGCATTCAGGGCCATACCATTCGACATCAAAAGCTTTCATGACCTCGGGCTGCCTGAAATAGCGGAAGAACTCTCAAAAAGGCCAAACGGCCTTATACTCGTTACCGGCCCTACCGGAAGCGGAAAATCCACCACCTTGGCCACCATGATAGACAGGATAAATTCCGAAAGGGAATCTCATATAGTAACCATAGAAGACCCCATAGAGTTCCTTCACAGCCACAAAAAGTGCCTTATAAACCAAAGGGAAGTGAATTCGGATACATTTTCTTTCAAAAATGCACTCAAATATCTTCTTAGGCAGGACCCGGACGTCGTGCTGATAGGCGAAATGCGCGACCTCGAGACTATAGAAGCCGCAATAACAACCGCGGAAACAGGACACCTGACATTTGCAACGCTGCATACAAACTCGGCTATCCAAACAATCAACAGGATAATAGACGTTTTCCCTCCTCACCAGCAGGAACAGATAAGAACACAGCTTTCATTTGTTCTTGAGGGAATACTTTCGCAGCAATTGCTTACACGGGCAGATGGACAGGGAAGGGCACTCGCCCTCGAAATCCTCGTGCCCACGCCCGCCATACGAAACCTTATACGCGAAGACAAGCTTCACCAGATATATTCGATGATGCAGACAGGACAGACGCGCTCGGGAATGCAGACAATGAACCAGTCGCTTTACGATCTTTACTCAAGAGGAGTAATATCGCAGGAAGACGCGACAAACCACTCCCCGGTCCCAGAAGAGATGACCCATATGATGACAAAAGGCACAGCGCAAAGATACAGGTAGTTCGTTTCAATCCACGCGCCCGCGTGGGGCGCGACCTGTCAAAGCTTTTGGATTCGCGGGATATGAGGCAGCGGGGGGGCGCACCTTGGATTTCAGTCAGTTCAAATTACTAATAAACCTGTCTACATCTTTCTTGCTCAAAATTTTCAAAACTACAACCTTGCTGCCCTCAATTATATAAAAAACCCTGTATTTATCAACTCTCACCCTGTAATAATCAGAACGCTTACCCTTAATCTTCTTTATCAGCTTGCCCCGTGGAAACGGATTTTCTTCAAGCGCCTTCATGGCCCCAGCAATTCTTGTGCAAGCAGTATCGCTGAAGCCGTCAAGGTCTTTAACCGCATGGGGCGAAAGGACGATATAAAATTTATCCATGCTTTTTTTTCCCTTTTGACAGGTAATCTTCCAGACTCACGCCGCCCTTGCTCCGGTACTCTGCCTGTGCTTCGGCGAGCATGTCATGGAGACCCGCACTCTTTTCGAGAAGGTAATCTTCAAAGTCCTCCTCGGAAATCGCCGTGACTATTGCCCTCGGTTTGCCTTTTGATGTAATAATCACAGCCTCTTTCTCAGCCTTTCTCAATATCTCAGATGTCTTATTCTTCAGTTCTCTTACATTTGCGAACTTCATTATTCCCACCTCCATGTAGCTACATTTATAGCTACTATGACATACCCCATGATCCTTGTCAACTTCGTTTAATCGTCCCGAAGCCTCTCGATACCGACCTGCCGATGCCCCAGTAGTCGGGGATGTCGAAGTTGACGGAAAAAGAGCCGAGAAAACCGAACATGTGTTGGTTTTTTCCTTGTAAGTTTTGTCTTTGACTTATCTTGTTCGTCCTTCGTTTCAATCCACGCGCCCGCGAGGGGCGCGACTCACCGGCGCAAAAACAGACCGGCGTTCATTGAAAGTTTCAATCCACGCGCCCGCGAGGGGCGCGACTTAGTGTTGGAATGCACGTCCTCTGCAGGGGAGAAGGTTTCAATCCACGCGCCCGCGAGGGGCGCGACCCCACTTCTCCCGCAGCTTTCGACCAGACAGAACGTGTTTCAATCCACGCGCCCGCGAGGGGCGCGACACTACATAAGGAGCGCGGCGCGTGTTATCCAAAGTTTCAATCCACGCGCCCGCGAGGGGCGCGACTGTATGCCGATTATCTCGGCAATTTGTTTGTTTGTTTCAATCCACGCGCCCGCGAGGGGCGCGACGCCGTTGATGTGCAGACCTCACCGCCCCGCCTTGTTTCAATCCACGCGCCCGCGAGGGGCGCGACTCCTGTATTCCTCATGCCCGCACT
>JACREW010000152.1 GCA_016212685.1 Nitrospirota bacterium | reverse complement strand
TTCTATAAGTGACTTCACACCCTTTTCGAAGGGTTTCAAAAATTTTATAATACTTGAATAGTATGTATCCGCCCGCTTCATCTGTTTTTTAAACCGTTCCGCGGGATCATCTATATCGTCTATCTCCGTTATCTTCTGGGACGACATTACCAATTCAAGGCCATACGCGTATTCGCTAAAGATGCTGAGAAACTGTTCTTTCCCTTTTATCTTTCCGCCTAATTTTTCAGCCTCCTGCGAAAGCCGGTTGAAATGTTCAGTTTCATCTCTACCTACCTTTACGAGCTTTTCTACTTTTTGGGCATATTTAATTATCTTTTCGCCCGTGCGTATGATATCTCTTACATCGGCATGCGCTTTTTGAAGCTCATTTAGAAGTCCATTTATATCGAGATTTTCCCCTTCTTTATACACGGAGTTTATCTTTCCTGCTATATCGACAGGCTCTGAGGGAATGACCTCATCTATAACATCTTTAAGAGTCATAATCTCCGTTTCTTTAACCCCCAATCCACCCTCTGTCGCATTGATGCATCTGATTTTTGATTTCGGCACAAGGTCGTCAAAAAGCACCTTAAAGCTTTCAAAGAGCAAAGAGGTTTCCACGTCATTACCAAGTATGTCCTTTCTGCCGACAATACCTTTTAATTCTTTATGCTCCCACGGAGCGCCTTTCACAAGATTTGCCGCCTGCCTTTTTCTGTCATAGTAGCAAAGGTCCTGACCGATAAATATAATCGGCTCGCTGCCTATCAATCTGGCTAAATTAAATGCCATATGCGCAACACACTGTGAACTTACATCGATACTTCCCTTCTCTCCCCAGTATCCGCTCAGCCATTTATAGATATTTGTCTTGCCGCCTATTAAAAACCTTCTGCCTGCAAAGGTATTGATAATCTCAGGATAGTTTATCGGGTGGCACACGAGATTGGAGTCTTTATCCATAGGCAAATCCCGAAACTTCCTATATGTTGCCTCTAAAGGGTCTGCCGTAACAATCAAATCGGGCATAATGCCATTGGGCAACAACAGCCTTATTACGGTATCGCAGGCTATTATTACCGCTTTTCCCTTTGCTTCTTTCAGGAGGGTAACATTTTTTTCAAGAGAAGGTCCTGCGGATACAATTATTGCAGGCACACCTTTAAAAAGTCCTTTAAGTTTATTTACACCCGGCATATCACATATCAAGGGCATATTGTCAAGTATGTTGTTCATCATATGAAAACCGAGACCCATCATTGTGTTTCTGTTTATCTGAACTACCTTAAGCCTGTCCTTTATGTGTTCAATAACTCCTTTATACCATTCCGGATGCAATGAAAAACTGGGATGGTGTTTCAGGGCGAATAATTTTTGGGCGAGAAGGTATTTGTTGCTATGCCTCGACAATAAAACGTCAAGCAATGTTAAGTTGTCTCCGATTACAATATGCACTCTGCCGTCTTCAAAAAATTCTTTAAGATCCATATGCTTTAAAACAGCCTTGAACATGGCCTTGTCTCTTTCAATAATGATGATCACATGACCCTGCCCTAATTTTTTCAACACTTCGACAGCGAAATATCCCATAGCAAAACCGAAAAGCACCACTATACCTTCTCCTTTAAAATCTATATTCTCTACGGCCTCCCGAGCCGCCTCTATGGGTTCTTTTGTATAAAGCGGTTTCTCAACCGATTGCTGATCGATAATTGCTGATTGCCGGCTTATCATCAGATTCAGAGAATCATTTCTCGACCACTGTCCTTCGACTATTCTAATATGGCTTGTATCCCAATCTATGATAGCGGTTTTAGCCGCTTCGGGATTATTACGATTCAGTGCAGCGATGTTTTTATTATAGAGAGTTTCTTTATCGTTATCGTTCATTATCCTAAAGTCTTCGAGTATTCGTTGATAGTCGTCTCCTCTTTGACTCCCGATCTCAGATTCCTGACCGCTGACTACCGCCTTTTTTGCAACAACCATCAATCCCTTCTGGTCGCTTGTATGCGCTGTGACATCAAACCCGTGCTTTGACAGAAACAGCCTTAAAGTATTCAGAGAGAACATGTAGAGATGAATTGCCTGCAAGGTATTGGGATGTATAGGCTTGATAGGTCTGAATACTGTAGGCACGCCGATAAAAAGAAATCCATCGTCTGCAAGGTTTTCTTTTGCCGCATTGAGTATCCCGACAGGATCGAGTATATGCTCCAACACCTGTGAGATTATAATTAAATTGAACTTCTCATCAGGGAATGAATCTTTCCCGTAGAAGCCGGTCTTGATGTCCAGGGTCAAATGCTTTCTTCCGAAGTCCGCAAATACATCCGCAGGCTCTATCCCGTATACCTCCCATGCGTCCTCTTTCAGAACCTTCATCGTAGCGCCTGCGGCACAGCCTACATCGAGAGCCTTAGCCCTATGTTCCCCTATCTGTTTTTTGATCCATTCGTATCTCTTTTTCGAATATGCATAGTTCCATTTAAGGTATTCCTTATTGGGCGGAACCGG
>JACREW010000154.1 GCA_016212685.1 Nitrospirota bacterium | reverse complement strand
TTCGAGGCTCGATATTTACCTGCCGAAAAATACCGGAATAAAAGTAAAATTAGGCGATAAGGTTAAAGCAGGAGAGACGGTTATAGGAACCATAAGGCAATAAAGAGTTTCATAATGGTATAATGAGATAAACAGCATGATACCGCGTCATAAAAGAGAAGGGCTCAAGCCCAAAAAAGGCGTATATCTCCTTCCAAACACCCTGACACTCTGCGGAATGTTCTTCGGTTTCTACGCGATCCTGTCTGCGATAAACGGCAATTTTCTGAACGCCGCATGGGCGATAATAATAGCGAACATCTTTGACGGCCTCGACGGCTGGATCGCGCGGCTCACGAATACGTCTACGCGCTTCGGCATAGAGCTTGACTCCCTCTCAGACCTTGTGGCCTTCGGAGTCGCGCCTTCGGTAATGATATATAAATGGTCTTTAGTTCCATTCGGAAGGGTTGGATGGGCGGCGGCGTTTCTGTTCGTTGCGTGCGGAGCGTTGAGGCTTGCCCGGTTCAATATACAAACAGGCTCTCCAGGCTCAAAGGCATTCAAGGGAATGCCTATACCGGCAGCGGCAACCATATTGGCGTCAATCGTCATTTTCTATTATGAATTCTGGAAAGGGCTTCCTGAAAAGAATGTATTCTTTCCTATTATCACCATACTGCTGTCTTTGTTGATGGTAAGCACGCTCCGCTATCACGGACTCAAAGAAATCGACTTCAGGGAGAGAAAGCCTTTCTGGGTTTTGATTGTGTTTGTCCTTGCGCTTTTTGTACTGTTCGTGCATCCCCCGACTGCAATATTCGTTTTTGCAATGGCATACCTCCTTTGGGGTATAATTGAGAATATAATTCTTATGGTAAAGAGAAGAAAGCTAAAACAAATAGAACAAAAAGAGACAGATAAAAGGCAAGAAATATAGTTATCCAGCAGAGTTGCAAATCTCTGACCGTCTTCTCTGGATTCCCGCTTGCGCGGGAATGACAATTTTAGAATTGAGGCAAAAATGAGGATCATAAAAATATTCGATACGACATTACGGGACGGCGAGCAGTCGCCCGGCGCGTCCATGAATGTGGATGAAAAGATACAGGTCGCGAAACAACTCGTAAAGCTCGGCGTTGACATCATCGAGGCAGGATTCCCTTTTGCATCGCCCGGAGATTTCGATGCGGTCAAGCGCATAGCCGATGAAGTAAACGGCGCAATTATCGCGGGCCTTGCGCGCGCGAAGGAAGACGATATAAAGAGCGCGTACGAGGCGCTTAAAGACGCGCCGATGAAGCGCATACATACCTTTCACTCCACCTCGGACATACACCTGAAATACCAATTCAGGGTCAGCCGCGAAGAGGCATTGAAGAGATCGGTCGAGATGGTAAAACTGGCTCGTAGTCTTGTCGAGGACGTAGAGTTCTCGCCGATGGATGCGACGAGGACGGAAGTTCCGTATCTGCTGGAGGTTGTTGAAGCAGTTATCGAAGCAGGCGCGTCCACAGTCAACATTCCCGATACTGTGGGATACACCACGCCGATAGAGTTCGGAAATATGATAAAGGCGATTAAAGAAAGAATCGGCGATAAGGCCGTAATCTCTGTGCACTGCCATAATGACCTCGGACTTGCTGTCGCGAACTCTCTGTCGGCTATTATCAACGGAGCAGGACAGGTGGAATGCACAATAAACGGCATAGGCGAGAGGGCCGGAAACTGCTCTATGGAAGAAATTGTCATGGGTTTAAAGACGCGCAAAGATTTTTACAACGCAGATACCAATATAAATACAAAAGAAATCATCCGCACGAGCAGACTGATAACGAGGATTACGGGCATGGCGGTACAGCCGAATAAGGCGATAGTCGGAGCCAACGCGTTCGCGCATGAGTCAGGCATTCATCAGGACGGACTGCTCAAAGAAAAGATGACATATGAGATAATGCGGCCCGAAGACATAGGTCTTCAAAAAACAGAGCTTGTGCTCGGAAAGCATTCGGGAAGGCACGCGTTCAAAGACCGGCTTCAGGAACTGGGCTATGAACTCAGCGCCGAAGAGATTGATACTGCATTCAAGAAATTAAAGCATCTCGCTGATCAGAAAAAAGACATTTTCAACGAGGATTTGGAGGCGCTTGTTTCTGAAGAAGTATCGAAGATACCTGAGATATACAGCCTCGTTGACCTCTCTATATCGAGCGGCGTGAGCGTAAAGCCTACCGCTGCCTTAAAACTGAAAGTCGCCGACGATGTTATCGAGAAAATGGAGCACGGCGACGGCCCTGTTGACGCAGTGTACAAGGCCATCGCGTCCATCACTAAAACAAAGAGCAATCTTCAGAAGTTCGAGGTAAAGAGCGTAACCGGCGGAATGGACGCGCTCGGAGAAGTAATGGTTTCTCTCGAAGAAGACGGGCGGACAGTGAGAGGCCACGGCGCGGATACAGACATCATAGTTGCCGCTGCAAAGGCGTATATAAACGCCTTAAACAAACTCGCTGTCAGAAAAAAATAACCTCCTAAAGTTTCACCCTCAATCCTCCGATAAAAAAGGCAACAGTTAATTACCTTTGGGAGTTTTGTCATGAGAATCGAGAGTTTCAATATCTCCATGTCCGGCCGGCGGGATTATCTTGAAAAATATGAGAAAAACGAATCCCTGAGAATGTGGGTAGGGGATGAACGGCCTGATTTTGAGGGAAGAAACCCTATACCGTCCGGCGATGTTGCCGAGATTTCTAACGAGGCAAAAAACGCTCAATCTGCCGCGCGATCTGAAAACTCCGAAGATATTCCT
>JACREW010000151.1 GCA_016212685.1 Nitrospirota bacterium | reverse complement strand
TGAGATATATGCACTTTTACGCCTGCCCCTTTGCCTGTCGCTATAACCTCCTCTATGGACTCGATAAGCGCATCTCCCTCGCTCCTCATGTGCGAGGCGTAAATGGGTGATGAGTGATGGGTGATGAGTGAAGAGCATAATTCAATCAATTCTTCCGTATTTGAATAAACGCCCGGAGGATAGATTAATCCTGTCGAAAGCCCTTTTGCTCCCTGCTCCACTGCCTCCGATAAAAGCCGCTTCATTTCATTCAGGGCATTTTCATCCGGCTGAATATCTCTATAGCCGATAGCGGACGCCCTTATGTTTCCGTGCCCGCAAAGGGTCGCAAAGTTTATTGCAATGCCTTTGTGTTTTAAAATATCAAAATATTGCCCGAAGGATGACCAGCGTTCTTTTATGCCGAGTTCTTTTATATCCGATTCTCTGTGTTGAAACGCATCGCCGTAGAGCGGCGCTGCTGAAAGTCCGCAATTTCCGTTTATCTCGGTGGTAACACCCTGCGAAAGTTTTCCTTCCGCCCTTCCGTCAGCTAAGATCGTGAATTCCGAATGAGCGTGAGTGTCTATAAAGCCGGGACATATTATGAGGCCTTTTGTATCGATGATTTCTCCTGCCGGAAGTTCGTCTGTTCCGATATAGGCTATCCTATCACCTTTTATACCTATATTTGTTTCAACAGGCTCAGAGCCGCTGCCGTCAAAGACAAGCCCGTTTTTTATAAAATAATCAAGCACTATTTCACCTCCATAGCCCGCAGCCCGCTGTCAAAACATATCAAAATATAGCGCAGGTCTGATTCAATGACTTTATCGGCGGAACTTTTTAATCACACTCTCTTATGCCCGTCTCCCGCATCGGCGGTATCTATTTTTATGAAACATATAGTATCTTTGCTTTGCATAAAAAATAACACTTATAAAGGCTTTGAAGCAGATATGCACTATATCGTAACACGCTATAATACCACATATTTCCTTGACAAAAAACGGATACTCCCGTTATAGTAATTGACTTAACATTGTTTTTCCACGGAATTTTCTTGTTGAGTATTTTATGAAAATCGTAATTTCAGAAATCCCTGAAGAGGGCATAGAGCTTGACTTAAAAGAGGAGATCTCGGCCGATCCCCTAAAAATAGTTTCACCGGTAACCGCATCGCTGAGGATAGACAAACAGGGTTCCGAGGCTATCGTAAACGGGAATGTGGGCGCGGATGTCGAGCTTCAGTGCAGCAGATGCCTGAATGTCTTCACCCTGAAAGTAAACTCGGATATAAACGTAGTTTACCGCCCGGCTGAAGATATCGGCAGGGAAGAGCACTATGAGATCAGGGGCGACGAACTCGATACCGGTTTTTATAAAAACGACGTCCTCGATACGGATGATTTATTGAAAGAGCATGTGCTGCTGAATGTGCCCATGAAGCCGCTCTGCTCTGATGAATGCAAAGGACTGTGCCCAAAATGCGGGCTTGACTTGAACACAGCGCAGTGTAACTGCGCGACTTCGGAAATAGATTCGAGATTAGCGGTTTTAAAGCAGCTATTAAAGAAAAAGGAGTAAAAAATGGCAAATCCGACGCATCGTCACTCGACATCGAGAAGGGACAAAAGAAGGGCAAACTGGAAGGGGCAGACGCCGAATATTGAGGAATGTCCGGACTGCAAGGAGCCGAAACTTCCGCACAGAGTATGCGCCAACTGCGGCTCTTACAACGGGAAAAAAATATTAGCGGTAGTCTCTAAATAGTTATGAAGGTTGCCCTCGACGCTATGGGGGGTGACTTTGCTCCGGATGTAACCGTAGCAGGAGCCATCGAGGCCGTCAGCGAGTACGACATCAAGGTCGTTCTCGTCGGAGACAGGCAAAGATTAGAGGAATCCCTCAAAAACAAGCGCTATCCCTCCGAAAGGATATCCATTCATCACGCATCGGAGGTTGTGGAGATGCATGAAGCTCCATCCGCCGCCATCAGGAGAAAAAAGGATTCCTCCATCCGCAGGGCCATAGAGCTTGTAAAAAAACAGGAAGCGGACGCGGCTGTAAGCGCAGGGCACTCCGGCGTAGCAATGGCAACGGCCCTTTTTATACTCGGAAAACTTCCGAATGTGGACAGGCCCGCGATAGCTACGATCATGCCGTCGCTGACAGGATATTTCCTCCTTATAGATGTCGGAGCGAACGTAGACTGCAAACCGGAAAATCTCCGCGAATTTGCATATATGGGAAATGCGTATTACAAGGCCGTCTTTAATGCTCCCTCTCCCCGCATAGCCCTTCTAAGCATAGGCGAGGAAGACACAAAAGGCAATGAACTGACAAAGGAATCTTTCAAGCTGCTGAAAAATGCAGACATCAATTTCACAGGCAATATCGAAGGAAAGGACATATTCTCCGGAAATGCCGATGTGATTGTCTGCGACGGCTTCATAGGCAATATAGTTTTAAAGGTAAGCGAAGGGCTTGCAGAAACCATACTGAAGATGCTGAAAAGGGAAATCTCCGACGTTACGACCGGTAAACTCGGATATATGATGATAAAACCAGCCCTTAGAAACTTCAAAAAGAGAACGGATTATTCGGAATACGGCGGAGCGCCGCTCCTCGGCATTAACGGCACGTGCATAATAAGCCACGGCCGTTCATCCGCGCGTGCCATAAAAAACGCCGTCAGGGTCGCTGCCGACATGGCCGGCAAAAAAGTGCACGAGACCATCGCGGAAGCCTTAAGTAGAGACGCCGGCAAACATCCTTCGGCAAAAGAGGAAATATCCCATGCTAAGGGCTAAGATTATAGCTACCGGCTCTTATGCCCCCGCAAAAAAACTTACCAACTTGGATCTCGAAAAGATGGTGGATACATCCGACGAATGGATAACCGAACGGACAGGCATAAAAGAAAGACGGATTGCCGGAGAAAAACAAACCACATCCGATCTCGCATACGAAGCGTCGAAGATAGCGTTGAAACAGTCCGGTCTCAAGGCGAAAGACATAGATTTGATAATAGTAGCAACGGTGACGGGAGACATGCCCATGCCCTCGACCGCCTGTTTATTGCAAAACCGTCTCGAGGCGAAAAAGGCCGCTGCCTTTGATATCAATGCCGCGTGTTCGGGCTTCCTCTACGGGCTGTCTGTTGCCGAGAGCTTCATTAAAGCCGGCACGCACAAAAAAATCCTTTTGGTAGGCGCAGAGACCCTTTCCAAATTCACCGATTGGAAAGACAGGACCACCTGCGTTCTGTTCGGAGACGGCGCCGGAGCGGTTATCCTTGAAGCCACGGAAGGCGAAAACTGCATACTGTCCACCCATATCCATTCGGACGGCAGTTTATGGGAATTACTGAATCTTCCTGGCGGCGGCTCAAAAAATCCTCCCACAAAGGAATCCATAAACAAGGGGCTGCACTTTTTAAAAATGAAAGGCAACGAAACCTTCAAAGCGGCTGTCCGCACCCTCGAAAGCCTTGTGACGGATACCTTGAAGGCAAACAATATCAAGCCTTCACAGCTTTCTGCGCTCATACCGCATCAGGCGAATCTAAGGATAATTCAGGCAACCGCTAACAGGCTCGGCTTATCGATGGACAAGGTGGTAGTCAATCTCGACAGATACGGCAATACATCTGCAGCGTCCATTCCCATAGCTCTTGACGAGGCGGTAAGGACAGGAAGGATCCGGAAAGACGATTACATACTGCTTGAGGCGTTCGGCGGCGGGCTTACATGGGCATCAGCCCTCATTAAGTGGTAGAAGTTTTATTTCTTTTCAATCCATCTGACAGGAAAGGTCATCTTAAATGTAGTTCCTTTGCCCGTCTCGCTTTCTACCTTTATCTCTCCAAGGTGTTCGGAGACTATCTGTTTAACCAGAGGCAGACCCATCCCGAACCTGAACAATTTTGTGCTGAAAAAGGGATCGAATATCTTATCGATATCTTCCCTTGGTATGCCTAAGCCCGTATCCGAGATTGTAAGGTTAACACTGTCCTTGCCGTCGGAGGTTGTAACCGTTATCCTGCCCCCTTCAGGGGTTGCTTCTATGGCATTCCTTATAATGTGAAATACGGCAGTCCTTAACAAATTCTTCTGCGTGTTTATTCTAAGCGGATGCTCTGTAAGTCGAACAGAGAGACCTACTCTCTTGCTGTCCGCTTCTTTTTGGACAATGGACACAACTCCTTTTACAATCTCATTAATATCCTCGTATCTGAACATCGACTGCTTGCTTTTAAGAAGGGCGTCAAAATCCTTGACTATCGACTCCAGCTTCTCGGATTCGTCGATAACATCCTTCAGGTTTTCTTCCAATTTCTCGGATACATCTTCTTTCTCGATGATTCTTTTACATGTCCATCCTATTACAGCGGCAGGATTCCTTACCCTGTCGGCAACGGTCAGCGCCATCAAGCTCATTGTCCTCTCCGCTACCATAGTCTCCAACTCCTGATTCAACTCCGTCAAATCAGCGTTAATGGCCTCAATCCTTTTCTTGTCTTCCGATATTCTTAAATATGTCCCGTATGCCCTGAAAAAGAAAAAACTGACGGAGCCTATCACAATAAAAGCAAATGTATTGAAGCTTCCGCTGTACGGATCGATAGACTTCCAGATATGTTCGTATCCCGTAGCTACCAAGGCGGGTTGCAGAATATGTCCCAATGACCTCGATACGGAAAAAACAACATATGATGTGGAAAGCCACAGCAGATAACTCCACAGCACATTGCCTTTATCTTTTTTGTAAAGACTTAAAGCAGTGATCAAGCTCATTATAGAGAGCATCATCATCACAAATGCGCCTGCTATTTCGGAAAATAAAATGGGAAATAAAGGCAAAAGAGCGGAAGCTGAAATCAAGGTCTTCTCTTCTTTCAGATGTTCCCTAAGTCCCAGATAAAGGAAAAAAATTGCAGAGAAGATCAGAAAGAACTCATACCTTGTAATGTAGTAGATATATTCCTTGCCTTCAACAGCCACCTCCCTAAAAAAATAATCCCAGCCTTCCCTGCTTCCGATTATCTGTGTATTTTCGATCCAGAATTCAGCTACATGGCCGATAAAGGTATCCAGATTCCATAAGGCAAAAAACAGCTCGGCAAGAAGTATGTATCTCCAGCCTTTTGCCTTTTGCAGATTGTGATGCGTTATAGCCCATATAATGAATATGCAGGAGACAAAGAAATACACATGCCCCATCTGGTGTATGTAAATTCCGGGGTAGGCATGGGGCACAAACGCCCATGCCCTTGCAGGGATTAAGAGCAAAAGAAATCCTAAAATTAAGATTTTCATAGGTCTTGCTTGTCCGACCTTTTTGCCTTTCTTCTTTTATAATCCCGTATATGCATGATCCTGAAAAGCCTCTCCAGTTTGTCTTTATATGCCATAGCGATAAAAACCACAATCAGCGCAACCCCGACGAGAATGGAAAACCTTCCGTACTGATTACGCCTTATATAATCCCCTCCAAGCGTCAGCAATATCGTTCCGAACAGCCTTCCTGTGCCGCCGATAATTAAAAATTCCTTTGTGCTTAAATGCCCGAGCCCTAAAATATAACATAGATAATCTTTTGGAAGACCGGGGATGAGAAAGAGCAGGAAAACTAAAAATGCTCCCTTGTGGTGGAGCAGATAATCAAACCTGTCCATGACGGACTTATTCACAAACCTGTCCACAAAAGGCCTGCCGAAAGTCCTCGCAAGGGCAAAGGCAGCGTAAGAACCTATGGTCAGGCCGATAGTGGATAACAAAACGCCTACTATCGGCCCGTAAAGAAATCCTCCCAAAAGCCCCGTAACTTCACCCGGTATAGGCGCCGCAACCACCTGCGCCACCTGAAGGAATATAAATCCGATAAAGGCGGCAGGCCCGAGGGAATCCAAAAAACGCAGCACCCTCTCTTTATTGAGAAAAAACTGGACCAACCCCGTTTCATAAAATATGACCGTGATTCCGCCTACAATAAGTATGAGTATGAGGGGCCTAATCCATATGTTACTTTTAATTTTGTTGTTCATAGTATTATCGGGGACAGTCCCCTTAGCCAAATCTTCCATTACTCCGGCGCTCCAGCGTTATTTATTTCCTATCCTCTCGATGAACGGCTTTAGGATCTCTATGGGCAATGGAAAGATAATCGTCGAATTCTTTTCCGTCGCGATCTCCGTCAATGTCTGCAAGTATCTGAGTTGCAGCGTTGCCGGTTCCGAAGATATAATCTTTGCCGCGTCCGCCAGCTTCTGCGACGCCTGAAACTCTCCTTCCGCATGTATTATCTTCGCCCTTCTTTCCCTCTCTGCCTCCGCCTGTTTAGCTATTGCCCTCATCATCTCCGTAGGAAGGTCGACATTTTTTACCTCGACTGCCGTAACCTTAACACCCCAAGGCTCTGTTTGTGTATCAATCACCTTCTGGAGCTCTGCGTTAAGCTCATCCCTCTTTGCGAGCAGGTCATCGAGCTGGCTCTGCCCTAAAATGCTTCTAAGGGTGGTCTGTGCGATCTGCGATGTGGCGTAATAAAAATCCTCAACCTCTGTAATCGCCTTAATAGGTTCCATAGGCCTAAAATAAACAACAGCGTTGACCTTAACGGTAATATTGTCCCTTGTGATAATATCCTGCGGAGGCACATCCATTGTTATTGTCCTCAAGCTTACCTTAACCAGCTTGTCGATAACAGGCCATATAATTACGAGACCGGGCCCCTTCAAATCGATAATCCTCCCGAGCCTGAAGACGACGCCCCTTTCGTACTCCTTAAGAATCTTGATTGCGCTCGACAGGAAATAACCCACAATGAATACTATGAACAGAAAACTCATAAACGATGGTCCAAACATAATCCGCCTCCTCTAAGTTTTTTTTTAAGCCTGCTCTAATTATACCTTAAATAAGCGATTCTTACAGCAATAGTTAAATTCAGGTTTCGACAATCTTAAGTTCGTGAGTAAAAAAGATATAGCCTTTGGCCTTAACTGCAAACAGCCTTTCCACCGCCTTTTTGTAAATGTCGATCTGGAAGGAGTATTTCTTCACTATATCCGGAATCTCCTTTTCGGAAACAGGATATGTCTTATAGTCATAAACATATGCGATCTTATCCTCTTGCCCGCTTTTTATAATCACCCTGTCGATCCGTCCTTTGTAAATCCTGTTTCCTGTGTCCAGTATAAACGGCAGTTCCGAATATGAATTTTCCATGCGCTCTATGATGTCCTTCGCATAACCGGCTTCATACAGCCTTTCCATGTCGGCTAAGACTATACCTTTCATTTTATCTGCATTTCTGTCGGACAATACCTCGTTTTTCAGTACGGCTGTCGTCTTTGCTTCGAGATTATCCCGCGTGATGATGCCTTTCGACATGCCCTCGAATATCCTGTGAAAGGCCCTGCCCAGAACTATCCAGTCGTCGCCGTGTTTTTTCCTTATCTCCTCTATCTCCTCCGTAACATCCAGCCAGACGGCAGAAGGTTTATAGTCTAGCGGCTCGACAAAGACCGGTGAATGGGTGAATGGGTGAATGGGTGAATGGGTGAATTCTTTGTTTTTTATCCTCTCCGTTTCTCCCGCTCCCCGTTTCTCTGTATCTTCTTTTCCTATCCTCTCCACCTTAAAGGGAAGTCCGTCACCACTCATATCATCCAAATTAAAGGCGTCATTCAGATAGGCAAGCTTGCCCGAAGGCGGTTTCGATTCTGAAGCAGGCCGCACCCCTGACATGCACAGATAATCCATTGCCCTTGTTATGGCCACGTAGAATAATCTCTTTTCCTCGTCCTGAAGCCTTTCTCTATGACGCTGGAATACGGATACTTTTTTTCTGAGATTGGAATCCTCTTCGTATGCTATGACAATGCCGCCTTCGTCCTCGTCCAACACTATGCTGCCCGCGCCCCTTGCCCTGCTTTCCTCGTCGAGGCATGGAAGGAATACAACAGGAAATTGAAGCCCTTTTGACGCGTGCACGGTCATTATCTTTACGGCATCCATTCCCTCGGTATTCACATTGGCCTTTGCCTCTTCGGATTTGCCCGACGCCTTTATCAGCTTCTCTCTTATCTCCAGCCCCGTAAGCCCGTTATGCTCAAAGTCCTCGATAATCTTTATGAACTTCTTCACATTCACATACCGCTGCTTTTCATTTAGATACCGCCACGCGCCCGCTTCTGCAAGTATCTCCTCAAGTAGAATGGAATATCGGGTGTCTTTAGCCCTTTCAAGCCATCTGTCGATGGAAGCTGCCGCTTTCTGAATATCCGGCGATGGATTTTTTACAGAAAGCGTTCTTAAGGATTCGAGCAGATATCCCGCGGGCATGCCGTCGATAACAGCCTCTCCGGTTATCTTTAATATCGCATCATATCCTATTCCGAACAGCGGGGAACGGAGCACATTTAAAAGACTGTAGTCGTCGAGAGAATCTATGAGAAGAAAAAGAATGTTCCTCAAAATACCGACCTCTGTGGAATTGTAAAAACCTATGCCTTTGACAACTACATACGGGATATTTTCTTTCTGCAATGCATCCTCGAATACAGAGAGATGCGTTCTGTTCCTTAAGAGGATGGCGGCGTCTCCGTAGCCGCATATTCTTTTGCCGTCGGCTTCGTATATCTCGTATGCTCCTGTCAGTTCCTTTATCTTCCGCGCTATGACTGATGCCTCGGCCTTCCTGTTCTCCTTCGTGTTGCCGATGTTGTCGAGGACTAAAAGTTCAACCTTGCCATCTCCAGCCCTCGTTGCCCCAAAAGGCGTGTATTCTACCTTGTAGTCGTCATAGAGTCCTTTCGGCATCAGTCTCTCGAAAAGTGCATTCACGAAATCGACGATTGCAGGCAGGCTCCTGTAGTTTTCCTTTATCTCTATAAAATGATATTCCTCTCCGAGCCATTCCGCAAGCTTTTTCTTTGCGTTCTTGAATATGCTTACATTGGCTCCCCTGAACGAATATATCGATTGTTTGTCGTCGCCCACGAGGAATATAGTAGGCTCGACCCCTTTTTCCCTCTTAGCGCCCAAACCCGAGCGCCACTCCTCGGTAAGTTTATCTATTATCTTCCACTGCAAAGTGCTTGTATCCTGAAATTCGTCAACGAGGATATGGTCCGTATGCTCGTCGAAAGAATAGAGGACATTCTGCCATTCAGGGTTTTTTGTGATAGCCTCGTAAGCCATAAGTTCGAGATCGTTATAGTCGAGACAGTGCCGCGCGCTCTTTTTCATCCTGTATTTGCCGAGGCATTTCGCGTATATGGA
>JACREW010000150.1 GCA_016212685.1 Nitrospirota bacterium | reverse complement strand
TTAGAGGCATATCGACAACAGAAATGATAAATAAGATAAGGGATAACACATAACATATTCAAATTTTTGCCGATTATGAGTATAATTTTAATTGGGAAATAACAGATACGAAAACATAGGGGGAAATATGAATATCAAAAAATTATTACTGGTGGTCGGCATTATCAATGCCGTCGTTCTTGGGATTATCCTTGCCCTTTTCATTGTCCATAATGGAAAGGTAAAGACAAGGACGGAAAAGATGATAAACCTCGACCAGGCATTGCTGCTGAATCTGAACGACATGTATGCCCAAGGTCTCCAGACAGGACAGGCAACGAGGAACGTCCTGATTAATCCAAAGGACGCAAAAGCAAGGAGCAATTACAAAGAAGCACATGAGATCTTTATGAAGGCAAATGACGAAGCAATTAAGCTGTCCGCCGGAAAAATGCAGGAGGAACTTAAAAAGGTCAAGGCATTATGGGAAGAAGACCACAAGCTTAAGACTGAGGTGCAGGAACTCGCCGGCTCAGGGAAGATGGATAATGCCATTGAACTATTGACACAGAAAGAAACCTCAAAATGGAGAGAAGTCAGGGCATCCTTACTGGAAATGATGAAAGAGCAAAAAGGAAAGTTCAAAGGAAGCCTTGAAGAAGATAAAAAGGCAATGAAAAGCGGCACAACGCTGCTCATAGTCATCATACTCCTTTCATTAGTCGGGTTTTCGGCATTTCTCTTTATCATCAATAAAACCATGCAAAAAAATATGGCAAATGCGCTTGCCTGTTTTACAACTTTGGAGAGAGGCGAGCTTAAAGAGGAATGCAGGATCACCGATGAAAGCAACTTCCTCAAGGACATTTACAATAAAATCCTCATCACATTGAGGGAAACCATGTTGAAGATCAACAGCGTTGCCGGAGGCGTAACCCACGACGTCGGCTCGCTCGCGGAGAGGATAAACACAATGGATACCGGCGCAAAAGAGCAGCTCTCGCAGATCGACCAGGTAGCGTCCGCAACAACGGAGATGTCGCAGACAATAATAGATGTGGCAAAGAACGCATCATTCGCATCAGAGGCTGCAAAAGAGGCAACAAACATCGCAGGCAAGGGAAAGGATACCGTTAAAAAAGCAGTTGACGCCATAATCGGCATAGCAGAGTCCGTGAAGGAATCGTCCCAAACAATCGAAAAGCTCGGCAAAGGCTCTCAGGAAATCGGCGAGATAGTGGCAGTCATAAATGACATAGCGGACCAGACGAACCTTCTTGCATTGAATGCAGCTATCGAGGCTGCGAGGGCGGGAGAGCAGGGAAGAGGGTTTGCTGTTGTTGCCGATGAGGTGAGAAAGCTTGCAGAGAGGACATCGAAGGCAACGGGTGAAATAGCAGAGAAGATAAAGGGCATTCAGGTTCAGTCAGAGGCGTCTGTCGAGGCGATGGAGAAAAGCAGCAGGGATGCGGAGGGCGGCGTAAACCTCGCCGGCGAGGCTGCAAAAGCCCTTGAGGAAATAGTAAACGCAACACAGAAGGCAATGGATATGATACAGAGGATTGCAGTAGCAACAGAAGAACAATCATCGGCATCCGAAGAAATCGCCCACAATATGGAAACCATAACAGGGCATATCAATAACACTGTGACCATGATAGAAAATGCAAGGCAGATTATGGACAAACTTAATTCTCAGGCAAAAGAGTTAGACCAGAGCATAAGCTGGTTTAAAATATAAAACATAAAATATATACTATAAAACGGCGGGGGGTGAATGATATGGGCGAAGTAGCGACAATATCAGGCTCAGCAGGTGTGATTAAGGCGTCAGGAGGCGGAGAGATTTTACAGCTTGTAACCTTTACGCTCGGCAGCGAAGAATATGCCGTAGACATACTGAAGGTGCAGGAGATAAACAGGATGAAAGAGATTACAAGGGTGCCTAATTCTCCCGCGTATGTCGAGGGCGTCATTAATCTCAGGGGCAAGGTCATACCGGTGGTAAACATCAGGAAAAAATTCGGCCTGCCGGAAAAGGAAAACGACGAGCAGTCGAGGATAATGATAATCGACATACAGGGAATAACAATGGGACTCGTGGTGGATTCGGTATCTGAAGTGTTGCGGGTTCCTTCAAACATTGTAGAGCCGACGCCTCCTATGGCATCGAACATAAGCACAGAGTTCATAAGAGGCATAGCAAAGCTTGAAGATAGGCTTATCATACTCCTCGACATGGACAGGCTGTTGGGCAAGGCGGAAGAGACGGCTTTGATCGAAGCGGCCGGAGTCTCGGCCTTTTAGAGGTTTGCAGATATGATATATTTTAGACCGGCGATAGCCTAAGGAGGGTTATATTTATGAAGATCAGTTCGACGCTCAAGATCATTGTCGTAGCGCTGTTAGGCTTTTCTCTTATCAGCACGGTGTCCGTCTTCTTGCAACTGCATAAAATGGCTGCGGACGGCAATGTGGTCAATTACGCCGGAAGGCAGCGGGCGGTATCTCAAAGACTTGCAAAGATGGCATATGCAAAACAACACGGCGTCGATACGGTCGGCGATATCGCGAAACTTACAGAAACGCTCGACAGGATAATCAAGGGTCTTGTGCGCGGAGATGCGGAGTGGAAACTGCCGAAGGCGACTGATGAAAAGTTCATCTCTAAGATGAAAGAGGTAGAGGCGTCATGGCAGAAATACAAAGAAAGCCTTAACAAGGCAAAGGACAACCCTGCCGCCTTAAAAGATCTCCATACAGACAGCGAAAATTTTTTAAAACTGGCTGACGAGTCGACGACCATAGCGGCATCGGTATCGGAAGGCAAGGTAACCGTTCTAAAAACCGTCCAGATAATTCTCTTTATATTAAATCTCATAATCTTAGCGTCCATCTGGATAATGAGCCAGAGGAAAATAGGAAAGCCTCTGACAGACATAACAGAGAAAGTAGACAGGATAGCCGGCGGTGATATCAGCGTAAACATAAATTATACAGGTAAAGACGAAATAGGCGCCCTTGCTATGGACATGAATAAGATGATTAAGTCTTTCAGCAGCATGATAAACGGAATAACCACATCAGCCAACAACGTGGTATCAACAGTGGATATATTGAGGAACAGGGCAGAAAAGACGACAGAAGGCGCGCAGAATCAATCCGGTCAGGCATCCCAGATAGCAACTGCAGCGGAAGAGATGAGCCAGACTATAACAGACATAGCAAGAAACGCATCTGTAGCATCCGAGACTTCGGCCAATGCAATGGACGTTGCTGAGGGAGGCAAGGAGATTTCGGACAATGCAATAGAGACGGTAAACAGGGTATATACATCCACAGTGGAACTTTCAACAATGGTAGAGAAACTCAATAACAGAGTGGCAGAGATAGGGGACATAGTCACAGTCATTAAGGACATAGCGGATCAGACAAACCTCCTTGCCTTGAATGCAGCGATCGAGGCAGCCCGTGCAGGAGAACAGGGAAGGGGTTTTGCAGTTGTTGCTGATGAGGTGCGGAAGCTCGCAGAGAGAACGGTAAAGGCAACCACAGAGATAACGGACAAGATAAGCGCTGTGCAGTCCGAATCGGAGCAGACGATGAAGTCCATGGATGATGCATCGGGCGAAGTGACAAAGGCGACTCAGTATATAAGGAATGTTGGTGATGCCCTGCTATCAATAGTGCATGCAGTACAAAAAGTCCGCGACCAGATAACACAGATAGCCACAGCAGTGGATGAGCAGTCAGCGGCATCGGAAGAAGTGGCGAAAAACATAGAGAAGACATCTACCATATCAAAGGACATGGAGAGGATGTCTGACGATGTAATGCATCAGGTAACCACGCTGGCGAAAATATCAGAGGAATTGAGAAATTCAACAGCAGGATTTAAGATAAAGTAAATAAGAACGGGGACAGTCCCGAATCTACGTGAGTACTCCCCCTTCCCCCTCTTAAATTAAGAGGGGGAAGGGGGAGTTACTTTTTAAATATCATAATACAGAAAGAACTCATACGGATGCGGCCTTAACCTCAATGCATCCACCTCTCTCGTCCTCTTATAGTTTATCCATGTATCGATAGCATCCTGTGTAAAGACATTGCCCTTCAGCAGGAACTCGTGATCTTCCTCAAGATGATTGAGCGCCTCTTCCAGAGTGCCGGGCATTGTCGGGACAGATGCAAGCTCCTCGGGTCCGAGTTCGTAGATGTCCTTATCGAGCGGCTCGCCGGGATGTATCTTGTTCTCTATGCCGTCCAATCCCGCCATCAGCATGGCTGCAAAGGCAAGATAGCCGTTGCACGACGGATCGGGGAACCTTACTTCGGCTCTTTTTGCCTTCGGGTTTGCGGAATAGGTCGGTATTCTTATGGATGCGGAACGGTTCCTTGCGGAGTATGCAAGGTTAACCGGCGCTTCAAATCCGGGAGTAAGCCTCTTGTATGAATTTGTAGTCGGATTTGTAAGCGCTGCAAGCGCCTTTGCGTGCTTCAGCACGCCTCCGATGTAGTAAAGTGCCATTTCGCTCAAACCCGCATAGCCGTTTCCTGCAAAGAGAGGCTTCCCTCCCTTCCAGATGCTCTGGTGGCAATGCATGCCTGAGCCGTTATCTCCGAAAAGAGGCTTGGGCATGAATGTCACGGTTTTGCAATGCCTTTTTGCAACATTCTTGATTATGTATTTGAAGAGCATCAATTTATCCGCCATACTTACAAGGGAGTCAAAGCGCATGTCAATCTCTGCCTGTCCTGCCGTAGCGACCTCATGGTGTTCCCTCTCTACATAAATACCGCACTTCTGCATCTCCATGACCATTTCCGTTCTAATATTTACCTGGCTGTCCGTAGGTGGAACAGGGAAATAGCCTTCCTTATGTCTCGGCTTATACCCCAAGTTAGGATTCTCTTCGAGGCCCGAGTTCCGGATACCCTCGACGGAATCTATAAAGTAATATCCGCTGTGAGCGTTCTGATCAAACCTTATGCCGTCAAATATAAAAAACTCGGCCTCGGGGCCAAAGTAGGCTGTATCGCCTATGCCGGTAGACTTAAGATACGCCTCTGCCTTCTGAGCAATATACCTTGGATCCCTTGTGTAGAATTCCTTTGTTATAGGGTCTACGATATTGCATATAAGGCTTATTGTAGGGTATTCCATAAACGGGTCCATAAACGCGGTTTTAGGGTCGGGTATTATCAACATATCCGATGTGTTGATCGCCTGCCATCCCCTTATGGATGAACCGTCAAAGCCAAGCCCTTCTTCGAAAATCTCCTCCTTCATCTCTGCGATAGGCACGGCAAAATGCTGCCAGATTCCAGGAAAATCAAGGAACTTGAAATTTGCCATAACCGCCTTGTTTTCCTGAGCCATCTTGATTACATCCTTTGGTGTCATTACTCTCCTCCTTTATTATGGTTGTTTGAACAGTTTAAACTGTTTGAACGGCTTGAACTGTCTTCACACTGCGGATTCTCCGCGCTCTCCGGTTCTTATGCGCACTACATCCTCTACCTGATAGACGAAGATTTTGCCGTCGCCTATCTTTCCTGTCTTTGCGGACTTCTCTATCACGTTCACAACCTTTGGGGCGAGGTCGTCGGATGTTACGATCTCTATCTTTATCTTTGGGATAAAATCGACCACATACTCGGCGCCCCTGTACAATTCGGTGTGTCCCTTCTGCCTTCCGAACCCCTTGACCTCGGTAACCGTCATTCCCTGAATGCCTATTTCGTTCAAGGCATCTTTGACTTCATCGAGCTTAAAGGGTTTAATTATCGCCTCGATTTTTTTCATATCTCACCTCCTGTCAGCGCAGTGCGTTATGGCGTGGAGCGTTATAGCGCAAAAAAAATTATTTTATACGCAATAACTCTATAAACGCTATAACGCAAAAAACGCATTATAAAAATTATACGCCCTGCCGTGATAGACTTCATAGAATTTTTCGGTCTCTGTCTTGAGCCTCTGATGGTCTATCTCCTCATCCTTTAACCAATCATATACCATCTCTTTTGTTACTTCAATATGGAATTGAAAAGCATACGCCTTGCTGCCGTAACTGAATGCCTGATTACGATAAAGCTCCGAGCCTGCAAGTCTTACCGCGCCTTCAGGAATATCAAAGGTCTCCCCGTGCCAGTGAAAGACCTTAAACCTCTTCCAGATGTCACCCACATGGGGATGCGCTGCAAGTTTTATCATAAGAGGGTCTTTTATACCGTCCGGTGTAAGCTCTATATCGTGCCACCCTATCTCCTGCTCCTTGCCTTTATAGACCCTGCAACCTAAAGCCTTTGCCATTATTTGCGCTCCGAGACATACGCCCAGAACGCTTTTACCATCCGCAATGAACGTCCTGACCAATTTTTCCTCTTTCTTTATGTAAGGATATGTGTCGTCCTCATTAACGCTCATGGGACCGCCCATCATAACGAGGGCGTCAAAATCCGCATCCGGGATATATTCGCCTTTAGATAATTCGACGATCCTGTAAGAAATACCCTTAGATTCAAGGAAATTTCCTATAGTGCCGGGGCCTTCTGTTTCTATGTTTTTACAGATTAGAACGGACATGTATATTATTTAGTGCAAGTGTTATACCAGAAGGGTAGCCGTTGAAAGATAAGGAGTTTTAGAATAAAAAAGGCATTGCCTGCCTAAAAATTATGCAAGCAATGCCTTAATATTAGGCATTACATCGTATATCCGCTCTCTCCGTGCTGCGATATGTCGAGCCCTACCACCTCGGACTCGTCGTCAACCCTAAGACCGACAGTCTTATCGAT
>JACREW010000149.1 GCA_016212685.1 Nitrospirota bacterium | reverse complement strand
TCAGACGGCCGCAGCGCTATCGCTTCTTTTGGAAGGTGAAAATCGAAATCAGACGTTTTCATATAACATATTACACTATAACCGTCATTCCGCCTATTGTTTGTTTAAAATAGGCGAGGGATCTTGTTTTTGTCTGTTCTCTTCGTATAATTCAATTGTCGCTCCGGGATAAAACTTGGAGATTATCTCCCTGTAACTCATTCCCTTCTTTGCCAGATTAAGGGCAGTCCACTGACACATCCCGACCCCATGCCCGTATCCTTTGCCTTCGAATATGTAAGCGTCTTCGGATCTTATGATATTTGTTATCATGGTGCTCGGGAGTTTATCCCATCCTAAGTTTTTTCTCAGGTCTTTCGCCGGGATGCTGTATTCCCCGCTTTCCGCAATGATTTTTAAAGTCCGCGCCCGGTTGGAGGCTGTATACGACTCTATGATAATATCTTTTATCTGGACGCTACTCGATGCCTTTTCAATATCGGATACCGGAATCCGCTTCTCCCACATAAAGTATGGGGAAAGCTCGCAGCTCGTCTCTACAGGCTTCAGATAAGGATAACTCTTCCCGAAAACCTCGGACGGGTCCTCCGTCATGCCCCCGCTTGTAGAATGATAATACGCCACTATGGGTTTGCCCTCGTATGTGAGTATCTCCCCCTTCGTCTCATCGACAGCCTTTGCTATGCTCTCCGGCGCATTCCCGCTTTTATACACCTGATGAAGCACGGACGATGTAAGATGGTACGGCATTTTGCCGTTATTCAGTTTTTGATTAAGGGCGTATGTCCTCGACACTACGGCCTGAGCCTTCAAGGCTTCGATGTCCCAACTGCTTCCGACCTCGGCAGCGACCACTCCCTTTATGTAATCCTCCAGAGAAACCTCATTCACTATATAGAGTCCGTTATTTCCCTTCCACACCTCGATAACGCCGGAATATTTCAACCCGCTAAGAAGCACTTCGCCCTTCACGTTACCGAGACGCTCGACCTTTTCGTCCTTTTTCGGGATTTTCGGATTCTTATTATCCATGAGCAATACCCGTATGGTGGTCTCGGCGAAAGAGACGGCAGGCAGTAAACAGTGAACAGTGAACAATAAAATAATAAAAAATAAAAAATTCCTTGTATTTGAAATTTGAAATTTGAAATTTGAAATCCGCACTCTATTTCCTCCCGTATCTTTCCATTTCCGAATATATGCAGCCGCAATACTTCTGCCTGTAAAGCCCCATTTCCTTAGACATCTTTCTGCCTTCGTTGAATCCGATCCTGAAATCCCCGCCGTAAAATTCCACCGAATACTTCTCCTGCATTTCCCTGCCTATATCCATAATCATACCAAATTTTTGATACGGGCTCACCAACAAAGAAGTGGTAAAGGCATCCGCATTCATCTCCTTAGCCTTCTTTGCCGATTCCTCCAGCCTGACAGAATAGCAGTATTCGCATCTGTTCTCTTCACTGCCGACAACATTCCTCAGATATTCCTTCAAGCCGTAATAATCGGTATACTCCACATCGAGATCCCATAATCTTTGAAGCTCTTTCAGCGCATCCATCCTGTTTTTATATTCCGTATACGGATGGATATTGGGATTAAACCAGAGGCCGGTGACCTCTATACCTTTTTGTTTAATGTCCGTGAGCGGATAAACCGCGCACGGGGCGCAGCATATATGCATCAACAGTTTCATTACTAAAATAACCCCTGCGGCAATTTTAATCCCAGATGCTCATATGCAAGCCTTGTGGCAAGCCTGCCGCGCGAAGTCCTCTCAAGCAAACCCTCCTGCAAAAGGTAAGGCTCGTAGACGTCCTCTATCGTCTCTTTGTCTTCCCTCAACGCCGCTGCTATAGCATCAACTCCGGCAGGGCCCCCGCCGAATTTTTCGATTATGGTAAGCAGCAGCTTCCTGTCGATCTCGTCCAGTCCCCTCTTGTCGACATCGAGAGATTTTAGCGCGCTTTTCGTTATGCCGATATCTATAACTCCGTCTCCCTTGACCTGAGCAAAGTCGCGGATGCGCTTTAAAAGCCTGTTGGCTATCCTCGGAGTGCCCCTTGAGCGCGAAGCGATCTCCGACGCGGCATCCGCCTTTATCTCCATCTCAAGCAGCTTTGCGGATCTCATGACAATCTGTTTGAGTTCTTCGGCATTGTAAAACTCAAGCCTGTTGATAACCCCGAAACGATCTCTAAGCGGCGAAGTGAGCAACCCCGTTCTTGTAGTAGCCCCTATAAGGGTAAACCTCGGAAGGTTGATTTTCAATGTCCGGGCATTAGGACCCTGCCCTATGATTATATCCAGCTTATAGTCCTCCATAGCCGAATATAAAACCTCTTCGACAATTCTCGGCAGGCGGTGAATCTCATCGATAAAGAGGATATCCTTATCCGATAGATTTGTGAGGATAGCCGCGAGGTCGCCCTGCCGTTCAAGCACAGGGCCGGTAGTGGTCTTGATATTTACTCCGAGCTCGTTTGCTATGATAACGGCGAGTGTTGTCTTGCCGAGTCCCGGAGGCACGCAGAAAAGGACATGGTCGAGCGGCTCTTCCCGCATCTTTGTAGCGGAGATAAACACCTTAAGGTTTTCTTTTATCTTCTCCTGGCCGACAAACTCGTCGAGCGAGCGCGGGCGGAGATTTACCTCGTACGGAATATCCTCCTGAACGGCTTCAGGGGAAAGAGGATGAATTTCTTTGTCTTCTATACGCATAGCTTTTTATTTTTTAATGCCGTTATTTGTAATTGTAAAGAGTATTGATTCATACCAGTCTATACAATCTCCGATTTTATCTTCGATAATTTTTAATTCTTTGTTGTTCAGTTTTCTGCCTAACTCTTCTTCGGCAACATTCTGAACATCTTCAATATTTATTGAATAGATAATTTTTGAGGTATCCATATTTCATGTCTCCTGTCGCTCTCTTATCTGAGCAACTGTTTCTGCTATAACATCTAATATATCCCTCATTGTCCCTTTACTATCTCCAAGAAAGTCCCATAATTCACTAGATAGTAATACTTCATTGGAAGCAAAGAACTTTTTAAATTCAATCAGGTAATTAAAAAATCTTTCTTTGTCATATCCGGTAGACTTTTCTGCTGTCGGATCAAAAGGAAAGCCAATAAGAAATTTAATATCTTTATCCGGGTGCAAACATTTGAGTGCGGCTTTGCCATATAATATTTTTTGTTTTTCACCACGACCTTCACCAGAATTTGGTCTCACAGATTTCAATTCTATAGCTATGATTTCATTTTCTTTCTCAATATAAGTATCAACAGTAAATTCTAAAGAATCAACTTCCTGATCTGTATCAGGATAGTTAAAAATTAATTCATTTTCTCTATTCAAATCTGGCAAATAAGTGCCTGCTTTTAAATCACGTATTATATTCTCTATCTGCGAAGCTTGTGTTGTTTTTACCTTCAATTTGTATGCTCCAGTAAATTTACGTTTATAACCGCCCGATAGGATATGAGAAATATTTTCAAAACCAGTACCTATAGAGGTATTTAACCCATGAAGCCAACTTGCTATAGCTATTAGATAAGGCATTTGTATATTCAATGGGCCAAGACGCTCTTTAAAACACTCCAGAAATGCCTTATGAAATGGAGCATTACGAATTTGTGCACCATGTTCCGGGAAATTATCAATTCGCCTTAATAAAATGTCTTTAATGACTTCGCTAATTCTATTTTTTTGATCTTGCGTCAATGGCATAAGTTTATTTACCTTTTAAATGAAAAATAATTTCCGAATATGCGCCTTTATCTTTTTCAGTGCGGTTTAATACCGGCCTTTTATACCTATTTACAACCTGCATTCCCGCTCTTTCCGCAATCGTCGGATACATATTATATTTGTCATTTGC
>JACREW010000155.1 GCA_016212685.1 Nitrospirota bacterium | reverse complement strand
CGGAGACCTCGATACCACCATGAGCAAGCCCAAAAGATATCACGATATCCACATGAGCGGGACTACGGATATGACCTGTCAGGCATGTCATGTCACAAAAGAACATAAGATATCGGGCGCATCCACATTCCTTGCCACCAACGACGGCAGGGTAAGCTGCGAGGACTGCCACAGAAGCCCTCACAAGGAAGCTGCAGCGGGCAAAATTCTCTCAAAACATATAAAGACCGTTGCCTGCCAGACATGCCATATACCGTCTTTTGCGCGTGGACAGGCAACAAAGATGAGCTGGGATTGGTCAACGCTCGGCAAAGACATAGACGCAGATGAGCAGTTCGGCAAAGAGACATATGCAAAGCACAAAGGGCATTTTACATGGGCCATGAACGTTGTGCCTGCCTATGCATGGTATGACGGTAAAATCGAGAGATATATCAAGGGAGATAAGATAAAAGACCCTTCGAAAACAGTTTATATATCCAAACCGACAGGAGACATAAAGGACAAAAGCTCAAAGATATATCCGTTTAAAGTCCATACCGGCAAACAGCCTATGGATTCGGCTCATAAATACCTGCTGATCCCGCAGACATATAAAGGCGTGTGGAGCCATTACAACTGGGAGAAGGGGCTTGCAGAAGGCGCAAAGGGATCAGGCCTTCCCTACAGCGGCAAGCACGAATTCGTATCCACCGCATTCTATGGAAGCATAAACCATGAGGTAGCCTCAAAAGAGAACTCGCTGAAATGCCGTGACTGCCACATGGAAGGCAAAAGGCTCGACTGGAAGGCATTGGGATATAAAGGAGATCCCATGAGGGTCGGAGGAAGGGTTGAAGGCAGCGCTGTGGTCGAAAAAGACAGCCCGCCGGTCAAAAAGACCGCAAACAAAAAATAGACTCGAAGGAGGATAATATGAAGTCGTCAAAGGCGATAATAATCATGGCGCTTGCAATCTTCTGCGTGGCAATGCTCTCAGGCTTTGCGACAGCGGAAGAAAAGGTATCAATAAAGGGGAAAGTCAAAAGCATCGATCAGAATGCAAATACCGCTGTTGTAACAGCACGGGATGGAAAAGAAGTAACAATTGCGGTAGAGGATAACGCGACACTGGATAAGTTCAAAGACGGCCGGATCAACGAAGGGGATGATGTCAAGGTCAAGTATGTAATAAAGGACGGTAAAAATTTAGCCGTATCCTTCAGAAAAGCCGCAGGCTGTTAAACTATTTTCAAACTGTCTCAAAAGAGGGCAGTCCATCCGGACTGCCCTCTTTTTGTTATCAACAAATAGGGCGCCATTTATTTTTATTGACAACCTCTCCATTACGATGTATAAGAAAATTAAGAACACATCGTTAAAAGGAGGGATACTATGGCCTACTATGTAATCCTAAGCAAGCTGACGGATGAGGGCAGAAAAACCATCAAGGAAAAACCGGGAAGGATGCTCGAGGTCAACAAGGAACTCGAATCCATGGGGGTAAAGGTTAAAGAGCAATACGCGGTATTGGGGCCGTATGATTTCGTGAATATTGTAGAGGCCCCGGACAATGAGACCGTTATGAGGATGTCCGTAGAACTCGGCGCGAGGGGGTCTGTAGAAATGCTTACCCTGCCTGCCGTTACGGCAGAGGAATTCGCAAAGAAGATGAAATAACGCCGTACGGGCAGGGCGGGAATCCGCCCTGCCCTCCCCAACGTAATATTATCTCCCGCACTTCACTTTAAATCCGAATTTATGATATGGTGTATAAAACATCAGGAGGAATTCTATGGCTAAAAAAATCGTGCTTGCATATTCCGGAGGCCTCGATACATCCATTGTCATAAAGTGGCTTATAGAAACATACAACGCGGAGGTAATAGCGTTCTGCGCGGACCTCGGTCAGGGAGAGGATTTAAAGTCGATAAAAGAAAAGGCCATTAAAACAGGGGCGTCAAAGGCATATGTCGAAGACTTGAGAAACGAGTTCGTAAAGGATTATATATTTCCGATGCTGCGGGCAAACGCTATTTACGAAGGCGCATACATGCTCGGCACATCGATAGCGCGGCCTCTGATAGCAAAAAAACAGATAGAGATCGCATTAAAAGAAAAGGCCGACGCAGTAGCGCACGGAGCTACAGGAAAGGGAAACGATCAGGTGAGATTCGAGCTTACCTATTACGCGCTCAAACCGGACATAAAGGTTATAGCGCCTTGGCGCGAATGGTCTTTCGACTCAAGACAATCGCTCATCGGCTATGCGAAAAAACACGGCATACCTGTGCCTGTCACTAAAAAGAAGCCTTACAGCACCGACAGGAATATCTTTCATATAAGCTACGAGGGAGGGATTTTAGAAGACCCATGGGCGGAACCGACCAAGGATATGTATACAATGATGGTCCCACCTGAAAAAGCGCCCGATAAGCCGTCATATATCGAAATAGAGTATAAGGCAGGCAATCCGGTCGGATTGAACGGCAAATCCTTATCGCCTGTCGAACTCTTTGAAAAACTCAATAAGACAGCCGGAGAAAACGGCATAGGCAGAATGGATATCGTAGAAAACAGATATGTCGGAATAAAATCGCGGGGCGTTTACGAAACGCCTGCCGGCACTGTCCTGCACATGGCCCACAGGGCGGTGGAATCCATTACATTGGACCGGGAGGTTCTTCACCTTAGGGATTCTCTCATCCCCAAATACGCCGAACTTGTATATTACGGCTACTGGTTCTCGCCTGAAAGGGAAATGCTTCAAACAATGATGGATGATATTCAGAAAAACGTTACAGGCACCGTAAGATTAAAGCTTTATAAAGGAAACTGCATTATCGCAGGCAGAAGGTCGCCGAAATCCCTTTATCATCCCGAACTCGCAACCTTCGAGGCCGAAAAAATATATAATCAGAAAGATGCCGAAGGCTTCATTAAGCTCAATGCGCTTCGTTTAAGGGTAAACAGCCTTCTCAGGAAACGGCGCGGATAAGTTATACGGTTTTGCGCATGGAAAAACAACACGACAGCGACGACCTCAAATACTGGCTTGCCTTGTCTCTTATAGACGACGTAGGCCCCGTAACGGTAAGGCGGCTCCTGTCCGCGTTCCGGTCGCCAAAAAAAATACTCGAAGCGAAAATCGCCGAACTCAGGGATGTGGAGAATATAAGCGAGGCAAAGGCTAAAAAAATAGCCGGATTCGACTCATGGGACGCCGTGGAAAAGGCTATAGAGGCATCAAAAGAGCACGGCATAAGAATAATCAAATACACCGACGGCGAATATCCCGAAAATCTCCGTCAGATAGAAGATTCTCCGGTATTGCTTTATTGCAAGGGACGGCTTGAAAAAGAAGACAGATACGCCATAGCCATGGTAGGCTCGCGGAACATGACGCCTTACGGCCAAAAGATCGCCGAGAGCATAGCATCCGGGCTTGCCTCTTACGGCCTTACCATTGTAAGCGGAATGGCGCGCGGCATAGACACGTGCTCGCATAAAGGAGCGTTAAAGGCAAAGGGAAGGAGCATCGCGGTATTGGGCAACGGCCTCGACAATCCATACCCTCCGGAAAACGCTGCGCTCTTCGATGAGCTTTCGAATAACGGTTGCGTTATAAGCGAATTTCCGCCCGGCACGCCGCCTAACAGGGAGAACTTCCCCCAGAGGAACAGGCTGATAAGCGGCCTCTCATTGGGAGTCCTCGTTGTCGAAGCGACCGTTAAAAGCGGCTCACTGATAACGGCCGGACATGCGCTGGAACAGGGCAAAGAAATCTTCGCGGTTCCGGGCAGCATAACATCCGGAAATTCCGAAGGCACAAACGCCCTTATCAAAAAGGGCGCGAAACTCGTTCAAAAGGCGGACGATATACTGGAAGAATTAGCGCCTCAAATCAAGGGTCTTCTGAAGGGTTCGCATAAAGAGATTCCAGAGAAAAATTTCGCCGTAAATATATCCGGACTTGAAATAACCGGTGAAGAAAAGGCAATATGTAACATTTTGGGAAGCGAGCCCAGGCACGTGGACGAGATCGCGCGGGAAACGCGAATTCCGTCAGCGAAACTTTTAGGCCTGCTTCTCGGCCTCGAAATTAAAGGAATAATAAAACAAACCGAAGGCAAAAGATTCCACATGGCATAACAGGAGGAAAAGGATTTGGCTCGGAGACTTATAGATGTATTGAGGGTGCTCGCAAAGGAACTGATAGAAAAAGGCTATGACGCGGATGACGCCGTTAAGAAGATCAGCGTGTTCGACATAGATTTTTTAACGGTCAAGGAAGAACTTGTAACGCTCGAATTATCCCGGTATGTGGACGAGGCCGAACTGGACACCATAAGGGCGCTGCTTTCATACGTGCTTATGAAAGAGACGGAACTCGATACCGAAGAGATATATGCCTTTGCATTCGGCAAAGGCCGCCGGATAACATGGAGTTGATGGAGGTAGAAATTGAAGTCGCTCGTTATAGTTGAATCGCCCGCAAAGGCAAAAACCATAAATAAAATACTCGGCAAGGATTTCGGCGTAAAGGCGTCCGTAGGCCACGTAAAGGACCTTCCCAAAAAAGAGCTCGGGGTCGATGTGAATAACGATTTCGCCCCGCATTATGAAATAATTCCCGGAAAAGAGAAGGTGCTGAAGGAGCTGAAAAGCGAGGCAAAGAAGTCCGAAGTCATATACATAGCGACCGACCCGGACAGGGAAGGAGAGGCCATAGCGTATCATATAGCCGAAGAGATCAACGGCAAGGCTAAAGGGTCTAAGGCGAAGGGACAGGAAAAGAAAAAAATCTATCGCGTTACCTTCCATGAAATAACTGCGCGGGCCGTAAAAGAGGCGATACAAAATCCCGGCAGCGTGAATATCGACAAGGTGGAAGCGCAGCAGGCGCGAAGGATACTCGACAGGCTTGTAGGCTATAATCTCAGCCCGTTTCTCTGGAAAAAGGTCAGAAGGGGTCTCAGCGCCGGCAGGGTGCAATCGGTCGCGGTGAAACTTATCGTAGACAGGGAGCGGGAAATCGAGGCGTTCAATAAAGAAGAATATTGGACAATAGAATCTCTCATGCAGCCCGTTAATATTACGGATACTGTCACGCCCCCTCCGCAATTCCATGCGCGGCTTTATAAATACAACAGTTCGCTCGTAATAAACCGCGACGCCGAAGAGGGAAAGAGATTCCTTATCACGACAGCGGAAGCCGCTCAACAGGTTGTAGATGAAGTTAAAGACAAGGAATTCCATCTCTCGAAAATAGAGAAAAAACTCAGGAAGAGATCGCCCTCTCCTCCTTTTATTACGAGCACGCTACAGCAGGAGGCTGCAAGGAAACTCAGATTCACGGCCAAAAAGACGATGATGACAGCCCAGCAGCTTTATGAAGGCATAGAACTTGGAGAAGAAGGCTCCGTAGGTTTAATTACGTATATGAGAACCGATTCATTCAGGATAGCCCCTGAAGCGCAGGCATGGGCAAGGGAACTCATAGAGAAAAATTTCGGGAAGGATTATCTACCGGAAAAGCCGCCTCATTACAAAAGCAAGAGCAGCGCGCAGGAGGCGCATGAGGCGATAAGGCCGACCTATCCCGACAAAGCCCCTGAAAACGTAAAAAAATTCTTATCCAAAGACCAATATAACCTTTATTCCCTCATCTGGAACAGGTTCATCGCGAGCCAGATGGCGCCGGCGCAGCTCGAGCAGACCACATACATTATAGGAATCGTCGGGCATGAAGGCACCGAGTTCAGGGCGTCCGGCACTGTCATAAGATTTCCTGGGTTTATGGCGCTTTATACAGAGAGCAGGGATGAAATAGAGGAAGAAGAAGGCGGGATTTTGCCTTCGATGAAAGAGAACGACCCGCTTACGCAGCGGGAAATAAAGCCGGTTCAGCATTTTACGCAGCCTCCGCCGAGATATAGCGAAGCAACACTCGTTAAGGCCCTCGAAGAAAAAGGCATCGGAAGACCCAGCACTTACGCGGCGATACTTTCGACGATTCAGGACAGGAAATACGTCGAAAAAAATGAAGACAGGAGATTCGCCCCTACTGAACTCGGAACTGTGGTCAACGACCTGCTCGTAGAAAAATTTCCGGAACTGATCGACATAGGATTCACTGCAAAAATGGAAGACGAACTCGACGCCATCGAGAACGCCAAAATGAAATGGGTCAAGGTAGTAAAGGATTTCTACACTCCGTTCAACAAGGACCTGATAGAGGCGTCAAAGGATATGGCGAAGGTAAAGCCTCATGACATACCCACTGAAGAAGTCTGCGAAAAATGCGGCGCACCTATGGTCATAAAATGGGGCAGGCACGGCAGGTTCCTTGCCTGCACCGGTTATCCTCAATGCAAAAATACAAGACCGATAGAGGGAGGCAATGGCAGGCAAATCGCCGAACCCGTCGTTACCGGAGAGGTTTGCGAAAAATGCGGCTCGCCTATGGTCGTAAAAAGCGGACGGTTCGGGAAGTTCTTGGCATGCTCGAAATACCCTGAATGTAAAAATACCAAACCGATATCAACAGGGGTCAAGTGTCCTCTTGACGGCGGAGATATCGTCGAAAGAAGGTCTAAAAGAGGCAAATCTTTCTGGAGCTGCGGCAATTATCCGAATTGCAAGTTCGCCATGTGGTATAAGCCTGTACCTAAGCAGTGCCCTAAATGCAAGGCTTCTTTCCTCGCGGAAAAATGGAATAAGGGCGGAGATGCATCTCATATCTGCATGACTAAAGGCTGCGGTTACGAGGAAGAGGTAAAAAAAGAAACAGCGTCCGGCGAAGCATGATTCATGAAGCATCCACTTCTTATCGGCATCGGCGGAGCGCACAGCGGTATCGGTAAAACAACCATAGCATCGGCAGTCATAGCCCATTTAACAAAACATCCGATTTACCCGTTTTCACATCCGCCGAGAATAGGGGCGATAAAATACACGAAAACGGCCTTCTATTCGTCCATTGTCGACGATAAAACAATTATCCGTCAGGAAAACAAGGATACAAAAAAACTCCTCGATGCCGGTTCCGAAAATGTATTATGGGTTCAGTCGCCCCAAAACGAACTCAATGAGATACTGCCGCTTGCGGTAGACAGGCTTTCAGGTCTTGACTGCGTCATAGTCGAAGGCAACAGCGCGATTGAGTTTTTAAAGCCGGATGTTGTAATATTTTTATTCGACGGCTCTCGCGGCAGGATAAAACCGTCTGCCGTGAAAATGCTCAAAATGGCCGATATTATCGTATTAAGAGACGAGGAACAAAGGCCGGAGGTCAGGGCCATGAGCGCAAATAAATCCGCACGTTATTGTTTAGCCCCTGACTTTTCCGGTAATACGGCCGATAAGAAGGCATTAAAGCTCCTTATAAATTTAATAGAGATGACAATAAAAGAAAAAAACATCGAAGAACTCTTGAGGAAAAAATCGGGCGAAGGCAGGCTTACCTGCAGCGAGGCGCGGAAAATAGCCGAAGAACTCGGGGTCGAGTATAAAGAAGTCGGTAAAACAGCCAATAAACTGAAAATAAAAATAAAGAACTGCGAGTTGGGCTGCTTCTGATGGGCACCATACTTTTTGAATTAGCCCTTACCTTTTATTTCGCCGCAACGATCATAAGCATTATCGAAATATTCAAGGGCGGCGCCGAATCATCCAAACCGATGCTCTTTATCGCCGGGACCGGCTTTCTGATCCATTCTGCAAGCATAATCTACAGATACGCTGCTGCCGGGCACCTTCCTGTAACGAGCATGCACGAGGCGTCATCTTTTTTCGCGTGGTGCATTGTCCTTATATTCTTTTTCCTCGAATACCGCTATAAAATAGGCCTGATGGGATCGTTTATCATGCCTATAGTTTTTATTATGATGCTTTCGTCATCCGTGCTTCCGAGGGAAATACGCCCACTAAGCCCCGTGCTCCAGAGTTACTGGCTCGGCATACACACATTTCTCGCTTTTTTAGGCAACGCCTCGTTTGCGACAGCAGCGGGCATAGGCGTGATGTATCTGCTTCAGGAGCATTACCTGAAATCAAAACATCTCGGAGGGCTTTTTAAGAGGCTGCCGAGCATTCAGGTATTGGATGAGATAAATTACAGGCTTATCACTATCGGGTTCCCGCTTCTCACGCTCGCCATAATAACGGGCGCACTATGGGCCGAAAGCGCATGGGGCAGCTACTGGAGATGGGATCCGAAAGAAGTCTGGTCCCTGATAACATGGTTCATTTACGCGCTCGTGCTTCACGTAAGGCTCACCGCCGGATGGAGGGGAAAAAGGGCGGCTGTTTTATCGATAATAGGCTTTTTGACTATACTCTTCACATTTTTCGGGGTTAATATGCTTTTAAAAAGCCTGCATGCATTCTCATGAAAATACTCGTCATAGGATTAAATCATAAAACCGCCGATGTGGAAATAAGGGAAAGACTCGCATTCAACGGGCCTAAGCTCGAAGAAGGGATATTCGGCTTGAGGGAAATCCCGGAAGTGAAAGAAGTCGCGCTGCTTTCCACATGCAACAGGGTTGAAATATACTCCTGCGTCGCCGATTCATCTTCTGCGACGGAAAATATAAAAAAATTCCTCTCCGATTTTCACGGCATACAGAGAAGTGATTTTGAAAAGGCATTATACTTCATCACCGATTCCGACGCCGTGCGGCATGTTTTAAGGGTAGCCTCAAGCCTCGATTCCATGGTGGTTGGAGAACCACAAATTCTCGGGCAGATTAAAGACACATTCGACTTTGCGCTCTCTAAAAAAACCACAGGCATTCTTTTAAACAGGCTTATGAAAAAGGCTATATCAACCGCAAAACGGGTAAGGACCGAAACGAGGATCGCCGAGAACGCAGTCTCTATAAGCTTTGCCGCAGTCGAACTCGCTAAAAAAATATTCACCGACCTTTCAGGCAAGTCTTTCATGCTCTTAGGCGCGGGAGAGATGGCGGAACTGGCAGCCCGCCACCTCGTAGGCAACGGAGTAACGGACGTCAAGGTCGTAAACAGGACGTACGAGCGCGGGTGCGAGCTTGCGAAGGAATTCAACGGCAAGCCGGTGCGCTTTGAAGACTTTTTACAGGAGTTGGCAAATACCGATATTATAATATGCTCGACAGGAGCGCCGACCTACGTGCTTTATAAAGCACAGATGCAGAGCGTCTTGAAAGAGAGAAAACACAGGCCTGTCTTTATCATAGACATATCCGTGCCGAGAAACATAGACCCCGAAATAAACAAAATAGACGGCGTATACCTTTATGACGTGGACGATCTTCAGGGAGTCGTGGATACGAATATGCTCGAAAGGAAAAAAGAGGCGGAACTGGCCGAAAAAATAATAGATGAAGAGGTCGAGAAATTCCTGAAATGGATGTCTTCCCTCGACTCCGTTCCGACCATCGTTGCCCTGAGGCAAAAGGCTGAGGAAGTTAAAAATGAGGAATTCGAAAAATTCAAAAACAAATTCCCTGAACTGGACGATGAAAAGATAAAGGCCGTGGAATACCTTGCGACGGCAATAATCAACAAACTTATCCATCCTCCGACAGTCGCGCTTAAAGAAGACACCGAAGACAGGGACGAACTCATAGCAATGATAAAAAAATTGTACGGAATAAACGGAGACGATAATGAAGAATAGATACATTGTCCGCAATTTGACAATTTACCCCTCCAAACATTAGTATAACTTTCAGAAAGTCGGAAAGGAGGAATCTATGCTTGTCCATGTCAAAAAAAAGGCTCAGATAACCATACCTTTGAAGATAAGGGAGGCCGTGGGTATAGCTGAAGGCGATGTGCTGGATGTAGAGGTGAGGAACAAAGAGATAGTTATGAAGGCTGTTGCACTGGGAAAAATGAAGGTAAAGTTTATAGATGCAAAGGAATTTTCAAAACTAAAAGGGATAATCTCATTGGGAGGGGATGCTGTAAAAGATACAGAGAGGCTTTATGAATAAGATAATTTTTGATACAAGCTTTATTGTTGGATTTATTGATGAAAAGGACATCTGGCACAAACAGGCATCTCTCATAAATGATAAAATATCTGCTAATCAATTTAATGAGATTGTTTTTGATTGCGTTATTAGTGAGGCAATCAGCGTTATTATTAGAAGGCAGATTGAGAGAAAAGAAGAAAGAAGAATAGAGGATTTAATTAATAAACTACTTACTCATATACATAGGGAAAATATCACATGGGTCTATCCGGAAATTGAAAGGTTATACGACGGCATAATAAAAATTGTTAAGACAACTAAAGGGGCTTTAAATTTCAACGATGCCCTTATTGTTAGTGTAGCAAATGAATTTGAAGTGCCTTACATCGTTAGTTTCGATAAAGGCTTTGATAAAACAAACCTGAAAAGGATTAAGGATGCAAGGGATATATAATGTTCATTTGTTGTAAAATTGAAGGAAGGAGAAGAATCTATGGCAGCGACACAAAAAGTTAAAGTAAAACATCCTTATATAATTTCATCCGGAAAGCACTGTGGCGGAAGCCCTGTCATTGCAGGAACCAAGTTCCCTGTCCGCTCTGTTGTTTTTTATATACTTAAACAGGGCATAACTCCTGAAGAACTGATAAAAGAATTTACCCATCTAACTCTTTCTCAGATATATGACGCCCTTTCATATTACTATGAACATAAGGAACAAATAGATAAAGAATTATCCCTTTGTGAAAGCTCAATAAGAGAACAGGTTGAAAAAGCCGCTTACATGGAGGTGATATACAATGAAGCTTAAAATAATAGTCCACAATGCAGAGGAAGGCGGATACTGGGCAGAGGTTCCAGCTATTCCGGGATGCCTGACACAGGGAGATACATGGGATGAACTGTTGCAAAACATCTATGAGGCGATTGATGCCTGCCTGTCTGTTGATACAAAAGACATTGACTTGATGCCTGATGACAAGGTTCTCGAAATTGCCGTATGAAAAGCATATCCGGCAAAGACTTATGCAGGATTTTGGAGAAAAAAGGCTGGCAGTTAAAAAATATTCAGGGAAGTCATCACGTTTATATGACAGCGGGACGGAAGGAAAGAATAAGCGTGCCTGTCCACGGCAATAAGGATTTAAAAATAGGATTATTGAAGGCGGTTATGAAAATTGCTGAAATAAATGAAGATGAAATATAGACCGTTGGATTAAATAAAAAATGTCCAAAAAAAATTACTCGAAATACTCAAAAGAAGGGCTAATAAAAATTTAGCTAACCGTTCTAAATTAGGGATTAAAATATGCAGGCAAAAGAAACTAAACTGCAAGACATAATTGAAGGGACTAAACAGTATGTCATCCCTCTTTTTCAGCGGACTTATAGCTGGACAAACAAAGAATGGGAAATTTTATGGAAAGACCTAATTGAACTTTCCGAAGCAGAAAACCCACGGTCGCATTTTATTGGCTCAATCGTAAATATGCCTACCGTTTCGGTTCCCGAGGGCGTTGCAAAATTTCTACTGATTGACGGCCAGCAACGCTTAACGACAATCTTTATTTTGCTGACTCTATTGCGCAACAAGGCAAGGGAGACGCAAAATCAGGAATTCGCCGAAGAAATCAACAATACCCTACTTGTTAATCCATATAAGAAAGATAACGATTTTTTCAAATTAATGCCAACACAGGTTGATAGAGACATTTATAAAAACTTCATCAACGGAAAGTCAACTAAAACAGAAAATCAACTGACGAGGGCATACAACTTTTTTGAAAAGAAGCTCAGACAAGCATCGTTAGAACATGAAAAGCTGAAAAAAATCATTACGAGCTATTTTTCAGTCGTCAGCATTGTGCTCGATACCGATGACAACCCATATTTAGTTTTTGAAAGTCTGAATGCTAAGGGACGGCCATTAACACAGGCAGATCTCATTCGGAATTATTTCTTTATGCGCATTCACATAGACAATCAAGACGAAGTTTACAACAAGTATTGGCAGCCTATGCAAACTGCATTGAATGACAGCCTGACTGAATATATCAGACACTATTTGATGAGAGATGGCAGCATCATAAAACAAAATGATGTTTATTATGCTCTCAAAGAAAGAGTATCACCGACCAATGCAATTGATTATCTGAAAGAGCTACAAAAATATTCGGTTTACTATCAGCGCCTGATCTATCCGGAACTTGAACCGGAGGAAAATTTACAAAAGTATTTTCGCAGGTTAAACAGAATAGAGGTAACAACGGCTTATCCGTTGCTTCTGAATTTTTACGGCAATTATGAGGCAAACAGGATAGGTAAGGCCGACTTTGTTGCAATTTTGAAAACCCTCGAAAATTATCTTATTCGGCGCTTCGTCTGCAATGTGCCAACAAACCAACTGAATAAAATCTTTCCGGCAGTTTATCCGCTATTAATCACGAAACATCAGGATGATTTAGCTGCGGGGGTAAAAGCAATATTGCAGAACAGGGGTTATCCAAAAGACAACGAGTTTTACACGCGGTTCAAGGAAACTAAGTTCTATGGTGCCGGGGACAGGCAGATAAAAACCAAACTCATTCTCGAAACTATAGAAGAAAATTATGCTCACAAAGAGCCAGTGCCGTTTGATAACTTAACAATAGAACATGTAATGCCTCAAACATTATCCGAGTGGTGGCAGAATCATATTGGTAAAGATTGGGAAGAGACTCACGAACTATTTTTGCACACAATCGGAAATCTGACTTTGACTGCGTACAACACAGAGATGTCAAATGATGATTTTACAACGAAAAAGAAGACATATAACGAAAGTCATTTGGAGATGAACAAATACTTCGCGCCTCTTTCATCTTGGACACGAACCGAAATTGAGAGTAGAACAGAAGCATTAGCAAAACAAGCTCTTGAAATTTGGAGCTATTTCGGTCAAGAAAACTCTGCTTCCTCTGACCTAAAGGAAGTTATGGGAACCTCTCCAACAGGTCTGAAAATTTTGGGGCAGCAGTTTAAAGTTCAAACATGGCGTGATGTTTTGGAGCAAACACTCAATACGGTTGCAGACCTTGAGCCAGACAAGTTTGACATTATCGCGCATAACTTTCCGCGCTACCTCGGTAAAGACAAGAATAAATTTAGGGCAGTCCGACAACTGCAAAATGGTTACTTTATTGAGGTAAACTTATCTGCTCAGAGCATTCAAAAGTTTTGCTATCAAGCTATGGAGACGATTGAACTTACGTCGGAGGACTGGAGCGTAATAATAAATTGACAAGAAAAAGGTCTAAAAGTTTTATGGCTCATCGTGTAAGAGAGTGGGTAAAGCAAGCGGCTTTTATGGCAGGGAAGGCATAACTGACAAAGATTTGAGGGTTTTAAAAGAGGCTAAAAATCTGGCATGATAACTGGATGCAAAAAAAGAGGCGACTACT
>JACREW010000147.1 GCA_016212685.1 Nitrospirota bacterium | reverse complement strand
TTTAATATAAAAATGGGTAAAGTTGCTTTTAATGTTAATAATTCTCTTCATGTTGATTTGGAATATACACGCTTTAGAGAATTAGTCGATAGAACTTTAAGGCAACAGCATCGATATAGCTACCAGGAGTATTTATCTATTATTAGAAATGCTAAGAAACGGGTATCTGCAGTAGGATTAGGACTACCCGATGTGCCAGAACATTCGGAAAATATTTTATACTGCCTTCGCAAAAGGCAAATGGTTTCTCATTCCATTGCCAAAACTCTGACTGATCTGAAACTATTACTGTTGTCGTGGGTTTATTACCTGAACTTTAAGACATCCTTCACGCTGCTTTTAAGGAGAGACTATATCAACAAGATCGCCTCAACATTGCCGAACGCAAAGGGAATTAAGGAAGCAGTGGCATCTTTAAATGAATTTATAGCGGAGAAGGCAAAAGAATGATCGGAGTCTATTTCATAGGAGCTGGGCCGGGAGACCCGGAACTGATAACGATCAAAGGTAGGAGGCTCCTCGACAAGGCTGACGTTGTCATCTATGCCGGAAGCCTTGTGAATCCTGCGCTTCTTGACGGCATAAAAGCAGAGATTTACAACTCCGCATCAATGACCTTAGACGAGACAACCGATGTCATAAGAAAATCTATCGCAGCCGGCAAGACAGTTGTGCGCCTTCACACTGGCGACACATCATTCTATAGCGCCATATCCGAACAGATAGAAAGGCTCAGAAAACTGAATATCGAATACGAAGTTATTCCAGGCGTCTCTTCTGCAATGGCAGGTGCGGCAATATTGGGTCAGGAGCTTACCATACCTGAAATCAGCCAGACCGTGATATTTACAAGACTTGAAGGAAGAACGCCTGTGCCTGAAACCGAGAAATTAAGCGAATTGGCGAAGCATAAAGCAACGCTGGTCATCTTTCTTAGCGTCGGCATAATAGAAAAGGTCAAGGCCGAGCTTTTGGAGGGCTACCAGGAAGACACATCGGTTGTCATCATTGAGAAGGCGACGTGGCCTGAACAGCGAGTGATAAGGGGAACTCTCGGACAACTCGATGCCCTTGTCAAAGACGCAGGGATAGAAAAAACCGCGCTAATTTATATAGGAGAATCTCTCAGGGCATCCGAGACATCACTCGGCAAGGAATCAAAACTTTATGACAAAGGGTTTAAACATGGATATAGGAAATAAGACAGCCATCATTTACATAACAGCCAACGGCCTTAGCCTTGCAGAAAGGGTTAAAGGGCTTTACCCCGATGCCATGATTGAGAGGTTCAGCTCTGGGGCAGTCCATGAACTATGGAAAGAGAATAAAAACCTCATTTTCATCATGGCAGCAGGCATCGTCGTCAGGACAATCGCCCCCTTCATAAAGGATAAAAAAACAGATCCTGCGGTTGTAGTTCTCGATGAAGCAGGGAAATCTGCAATCAGTCTTTTGAGCGGACATATCGGTGGAGCAAATGATTTGGCAAAAGAGATCGCTGCTTTTCTTGGAGGCGATGCAATCATAACGACAGCTTCGGATGTGAGCAATCTTACTGCCATAGATTTGTGGGCAGACGAAAATAACTTTGTTATCGAAAACATGGAGATAATGCCGCATGTTGCAACACGCTATATCAATAACGGCGCATTGCGCGTATATTCGGAGATAGAGATTGCGCTGCCTGATGAATTCTTGAAAGTCGGCGATCCGAGATTTGCCGACGTATTCATAACAAACAAAAAAGATGTTTATTTAAAGCGGCAACAATGCTCATCCGCAGAATGTTCAACAGGCTCGTGCCATATAAAAGAGCAGCTTTATTTAAGGCCTGAAAATCTCATCATCGGCATCGGGTGTAACAGCAATACATCGGCGGATGAGATCGAAGACAGCGTTAAGGCTGTGCTGAATGAAAACAATCTGTCATTCTTCTCGATCCGTTCGATCGCGACCATAGACATAAAAGGCAATGAGCAGGGATTAAGGACATTCGCGGAAAGGTATAACTTAAAAATTAATGCCTTCACTGCCGACGAGCTAAATACAGTTGAGGGAGTACCAAAATCAGAGACGGTCTTTAAAGCAACAGGCGCAAATGCTGTCTCGGAGCCTGCGGCTCTCCTCGCATCAGGGGCTTCGGAACTGCTTATCCAAAAACAGAAAAAAGGCAATGTGACAATAGCAGCGGCGGAACTCCACCGATTAACCGATTCGCCTATTCACCTATCAGGAAAACTCTTTATAGTCGGCACAGGCCCCGGAGGCATAGAGCACATTACTCCATACGCACAAAAGGCTATTAAAAATTCCGATGTGATCGTAGGATACGGCACATATCTCGATTTGATACAAGAATTGATTAAAGACAAAGAGGTCATATCAACAGGCATGACCAAAGAGGTAGACAGGTGCAAAAAAGCGGTCGAGCTTGCAATGGCAGGCAAGACAGTCGCTGTGATAAGCGGAGGCGACCCCGGAATATATGCTATGGCAGGGCTTGTGTTTGAAATGCTTAAAAATGAAACGGAGAAACTGAGAAATGGAGAAACGGAGAAAAAAGAACAGCATAGAACAGAAACTTCACCGATTCACCGATTCACCGATTCACCGATTCAAATCGAGGTCATTCCGGGCATCTCTGCGCTGAACGCATGCGCAGCGCGTCTCGGAGCGCCCCTCATGCACGACTTTGCGGCAATAAGCCTTTCCGACAGGCTCACTCCGTGGGAATTGATAGAGAAAAGGCTTGCGGCGGCGGCATCAGCGGACTTTGTAACCATTCTCTATAATCCCAAAAGCATGGGAAGGCCCGATCACATAAATAATGCCCGTGCTATTTTCCTGAAACACCGCAGCACCGAAACGCCTGTGGGAATAGTAAGGGGAGCCATGAGGGAAAACGAAAGCATTATCATCACGAATTTAAGGGATATGCTCAATTACGATATCGATATGCAGACGGCCGTAATAATCGGCAATTCACAAACCTTTATATTCGACAAGTGGATGATAACTCCGAGGGGTTACGAAAACAAATATGAAATCTAATGTTGCGCTCCTGTGGGATGAGTCTTTTCTGTGGGGAATAATGGCATACAGGGCATTAAAGGCCAATAAGCTTTCCTTTGAAATCATAAGCGCCAATGATATTAAAAACGGAAAACTCAAAAATTATGAAATGCTCTTTGTGCCCGGCGGATGGGCATCAAATAAGTCGAAAGCGCTCGGAGATAAAGGTATTACTCAAATAAAAAAATTTGTGAATAAGGGCGGCAATTACCTTGGCTTTTGCGGAGGCGCAGGGCTTGCTACGCTTGACGGCATGGGGCTTTTGAATATAAAAAGAAAGCCGACCAAAGAAAGAGTGCCGAGCTTCAGCGGCAGGATTCATCTGAATATAAATGACCATCCTATATGGAACTCATCACTCCATCACTCCATCACTCCATCAACTGTCTTCCATGCATGGTGGCCTTCGCAATTTATTATTGCTGACAAAAACATTAAAATACTCGCAACATATGGAAACGCTCTTTCCGACTCGTTCAGCTCAGATCTAAATGTCGGGGATATGGAGGCAGACGGTAGTTGGCATAAACTTGAACATCTTTATCAGATTAACCTCGACCCCAAACGGATGCTCAATGATCCTGCTGTGGTCGAAGGGACTTTTGGGAAAGGCCGGGTGATGCTCTCGCTCGTTCATTTCGATACTCCGGAAGATGCGGATGGGGCAAGGGTTTTGAGAAATTTGTGGAAATTCCTTGTGCCTAATGCTGAATGTGGATTGCAGAATGCGGATAACGCCCCCTCTTATCCCCCTCTTAAAATAAGAGGGGGAAGGGGGAGTTATGAAACAAGAGAGGTTGAATCAGCGGTTGAGGAATTAATCTCTCTCGGCATAAGGAACTTCCTGTGGTTCCGGAGAAACCCGATGCTGCTTCAATGGCGAAGGGGAGTAAGGGGACTCGAATACTGCACTCTTCATGTAATGATTAACGAGCTGAAAAAATTATGTATAAAAGAAGAAGACCTGCATGTTGTTAAAGAACTGCTTATTCCTTTTGTTGATAAGGCGAAGCAGCTTCTCATTTTAGAAAGGCTTGCCATGCAAGACGAGCATATCACCTATGAAAAATGCGGCGACACTCAAACAAAGAAGATAAGGATAGAGCTTTTCGGGAATTTAAAAAGCCACGGAGGGCTGTTTAAAAACCTCGTGGACGAGATTGACGCCGTTTTGTTCAGGCTCATACGATAATCTTTATAATGCAATTAACCTCTGAAGATATGGGGGCATGGGCAGATAAAAGGCTTTACCCCGCCACATTATTGAGGATGACTGTTAAAACTTATGCAATAAAAAAATTCACGCTAAACATACTGGATTGTTTCAAAAAATTGCGAATTGTAAAGACTTTTAGCTGTTCATGCCCCCATATAAATGCATTTTCTGGGTTAACATAATTTTTATATTCGCCAGTTCAATAGCGAAGTGCAACACTTGGGAGAGCCGACTAAGAGTTGGTATTCTAAGTGGATATGGGAAAGAGATATAAGCAATTAGGACTTGAAGACAGGGACAGGATAACGGAGATGATGGCAGAAGGCAGTAAC
>JACREW010000148.1 GCA_016212685.1 Nitrospirota bacterium | reverse complement strand
TTATATTTTTAAACCCGGCCTCTGTCAGCCTGCGCTGGTATTTTATAAGCTCCGGCATCGTCATCTCCTCGACCTTCCAGACATCCTCCTGAAATATCTTCGGAGACTCTATGCCCTCATAGGCCTTCTCCTTTAGGATTTTCGTCGTTCCTGCTGCAATATCATAGACAGTTACCTCTTTCAGTTTCCATGCGCTTCCTTCCCATTCCGCAATCTCCGCGTCGATCCTCTCCTTAAGGCCGTCGGCGTCAAACTTAAAAATACTTACTTCTTTGGAGATATTTTTATCGGGCAGGAAAAGGGATATTCTCACCACAGAGCCGTCCCTGCCCCTCATGTAAAGAGTCCCCTCCTTAAAGGCCGCGGCTTTTCCCTTTTTCATTATCTTGTTTTTTATGGCGTGTATCTTTTTTGAAGAAGCCGGGACAATTATTTCCCCGAGGGAAAAGGCAAAAAGCGTGATCATCAGCCCCATTACGACAAAAGGCGCGAGAATGCGCTTCAGCTTGCCCGAGGCGGCCTTAATAACAACGATTTCTTTTCTCTTAATGGCCTGAGAAAATATAAAGAGGCCGCTTAAAAGGATCGCCATAGGCAGAAGATAATGTATATACCTCGGAATACTGAATAATGTGTATTTAATCAAAAGGCTGAATTCCGGTTTATGAGGCATAAAATCGTCTATCTTATCGATAATGCCTATAATGCTGAATACTACGGATATTCCAAAGGTAAGTATTAGTAACGTCTTTAAAAATTCCTTTATGTACATCCTCTGTATTATCAGCATTACTTTTTATTCAACCTCTCAAATATAAAGAGCGCGAACGCGCCCAGAATCAAGAAAGACATCCATGCGCCTATGGCGTGAGGGAGCTTTCCTGACCTTACCAGATTTTCTCCGTAAAGGAGCAGGGAATAATACACCGCAAATACCGAAAGCCCTACGGTAAGCCCTCCCATTCTCCCTGATTTTCCGGACATAAGGGAAAGAGAAGGCCCCAGAAGGATAATTATAAGGCATATGGCCGGCATCGAAAGCCTCCGATGGAATTCGAGAAAGAATTGCGTCTTTCTATCCGGAAACTGCCTCGACGCCTTAATCAGTTCCGGGGGGGTCATCTCGCTGTTCTTTCTTTCCGAGGACTCTATAGTGGGATTGAGCTTAAAATGATAATTTCCGAAGCCTATATCCGTGAACGTCTCTTTCTTTGTCATATACACATGCCCGTTGCCGAGGGAAAAGCTCAAGGATTCGCCTTCAGGCACTATCCTGCCTTCCTTTGCCGTAATAACCTTTTGATCTTCCTTTTTTCTCTCATCAACGATTAATACCCCTGCCAGCTTGTCCGGAGCCGGTTTTTCCTTCACCAATATTACAATGTCCTTGAACGCCGTGTTGAATATGCCCTCTTCTATGGTCATGGGCGCACGGGTAGTCAATATCTCGGTTATTTTGGCCCTCATGAGGCCGCTTCCCTTGGGACCCAAATAAAAGCTCATCACAAGGCTCAGGGCAAAACATGCCAGCCCTAAATATAAGACCGGCGCGGATATATCCCTGAAAGACATGCCGCTGCCTTTCAATATCACCAGTTCGTTGTCGGCATTCATCCTGCCGTAGGCAAGCAGCGCCGAAAGGAGCATGGCCATAGGTACGGTAAGGATTAGAAGCTGGGGCTGTAGATAAAGTATTATCTTCGTGATATCGGAAAGGGTCGAGCCCACGCCCGAAAGTATCCTGCTCAGCCTCAGGAGCTTTTCCATCATGAGCGTAAAATTCAGAAAAAGTATTGACAGAAGGAGGGTTGTGAGAAGCTCCTTCAGCATCGACCTATGTATCAAAAGCATATTCAAGTATAACCCAAGTCGATTGATTTGTGGAAAGGCATAGTTGCTTTTTAAGGGAATATTTTTTTATTCTATAACATCAAACTTTTGGAGGTATGAAGTGGTAACAATCACGGACAAGGCTGCGGAAAAGGCGGTAGAGATATTGGCGTCGGAAGGAAAAGACAGCTGGGGACTCAGGATCTACAGCGCCGAAGGAGGCTGCTGCGGGCCTTCTTACGGCCTCGATATAGACGAACAGCCTGCGGCTGACGACGAAGTCATCGAGAAGAACGGCCTGCGGGTTTTTGTGGATAAAAATACCCTTTCCGTATTAGGCGGCATGCAGCTCGATTACATCGCTGACGGTGAAAGGGAAGGTTTTGTGTTGAGCGGCGGGGACGCGCCTTCGTGCAGTTCCGGCTGCAGTAGCTGCGGATAATGTTTCCGACGCACAGATGCAGAAGGCTTAGAAAGAACGAGACCATCAGGAGGATGGTGCGCCAAACCGCCGTCACTCCTGATGACTTTATCTATCCCCTCTTTGTGACATACGGCAAGGGCGTGAGAAAGGAAATCTCCTCCATGCCCGGATGTTATCAGGAATCGGTCGAGGAAGCAGTCAAAAGCGCAAAAGAGATTTATTCCCTCGGAATCCCGTCAATAATCCTTTTCGGCATACCCGAACATAAAGATGAAATGGGCAGCGGGGCATATGACGACAACGGCGTCGTCCAGAACGCTATTAAGGCGATCAAAGACGCTGTTCCGGAATTATATGTGATTACCGATGTATGCATGTGCGAATACACGAACCACGGACACTGCGGCATTATAGAAAAGGGAGATGTTAATAACGATAAAACCCTCGGACTTCTCGCTATGGAAGCCGTATCCCACGCAAAGGCAGGCGCGGATATGGTAGCGCCCTCGGACATGATGGACGGAAGGGTTGCCGCCATAAGGAATACTCTCGACAGAGAGGGATTCTCCGAAACTCCCATAATGTCTTATGCCGCAAAATACTCATCCGCGTTTTACGGGCCTTTCAGGGAAGCCGCGGAATCGACGCCTCAGTTCGGAGACAGGCGCTCATATCAGATGGACCCGGCAAACAGGCGGGAGGCGCTGCGCGAGGTTGCTCTCGATATAGAGGAAGGCGCGGATATCGTAATGGTCAAGCCGGCGCTCTCTTATCTGGACGTCATCTCCGATGTTAAATCTACATTCGCGATTCCCGTAGCCGCTTATAACGTAAGCGGTGAATACTCCCTTGTGAAAGCCGCCGGAAAATTAGGCTGGATCGATGAAAACAGGGTAATGCTCGAGATACTCACATCCATAAAACGCGCGGGCGCCGACATAATCCTCACCTATTTCGCGAAAGACGCGGCAAAGATATTGAACGGATAATTTTTTTTCGATGCCAGATATTCAACCCTTCTCCCCGAATTACTTTTTTCGTGTCTCGATCAGGACGACTTGTTGGATGATGTGAAGCTTTATCTCGACACAGAAGCTAAGGGCAGGCCGAGAGGAGATTTAAAGACAGTGGAAAAAGATCACGGGCGGATTGAGACCAGAAAAGTGTGGGTGACAGAGAATAGCGATTGGCTGCAGCAGAAAAATAAATGGAGCGGATTGCAGTCTATTGTCTTGGTCGAAGCAACCCGTGAGATACAAGACAAGAAACCCAAGGAACGTCGGTGCTTCATCTCCTCTTTACCGGCTGATGCTAAACTCTTGGGAACAACTATTCGTGAGCACTGGGCAATAGAGAACAGCCTGCATTATGTTCTGGATGTAGCATTTAATGAGGATCAGTGTCGTTTAAGAACCGGCCATAGCGCGGAGAATCTGGCCATAATCAGACGTTTTGCACTGAATCTGCTTAAGCAAAACAAGTCCTGCAAGCTTGGAGTTAAGAACAAACGTTTAAAGGCAGCATATGATGACAATTACAGAGCTTCGATTCTCAACCTGCAGTGTTCATCATAGTGCGTTCGCCCTGTATAAAGACCTTAGACAATTGACAATTAATACGATTACATGATACTCATAATAAGCAATGAAAAATATGACAATACGCGAACAGACGGAAGAGACGAGCCTGTGCAGACATTACAATCTCGGGCGCTGAAACTCACAAGGTCTTGACACAAGCATTAAAATTTACCTAAAATCACGCAGGCAGACGCTATAGCATAAGAAATAATAATAGGGGACAGTTTCGTATGCCGCCAACATTTCTGCCTGATTTTTTTGAACAACGCAAAATCGGTAACGATGTAATCAAAAAAGAAGAACCCCTTGATGAAAATGTTTACTTAGACGGCTCCGTTGATTCAATCCCGCCAGGCTGTTTAATCCCTGACGGCAATAAGTGGTTAGTGCCGGCGCATACAATCATGCGCGATAAATGGCACAGGATATGCCAATACAACCGGCCGCCTGAAAATACACAGCCTTTTATGCGGGACAGCGATACCGGCTGCGAATATTACCTAATTGAAGAGGCTTGCTGGAAGCATTACAAAATCTATTTGGTTTTTGGCCCCGATGAATACCTCTGGTTTGAGTTCGATGCAGACCGCTCCGTGCGGAAAAAGCTTTTACGTTTTTGTCCTGACGGCTCTGTGACCGATTTTGGAGTTTTTACCGAACAAACCTCTTTTGTTCCGGTAGGCGGCAGCGTAGATGCCGGCTGGGTACCTCCGCTTGAGGGGTCATGGATTGTGGCACATGGTTATGGCGAAAAGCGGTATGAAGAAGACGACATTTGTGTTTTGGTGCTTTATATATATGTAAGGCAAGAGCCCATAATAATACGGGATCGCATCATGATTGTTAAGTACAAGCTCATGGCCAAGGTCGAAAAAAGAAATTGCCGAACCAATGCTCTTCTGTCCGGTTATCCGCGCTACGAGGAGGTGCCCGGTGCGCCTGAAGCGACTGTTCACTGGAGAATAGGTCATTGAGGGCTTGATCCTTAAATTTGAAAATGCTAAAAACAGGATTTCACTTTCAACTAAAACGCCTCCATGATATGATTTATTTCATTCTTCCCTTTTTTTGACAGAATGCTTACGACATCGAATCTCACCGGCATTTCGGACTTGTTATGTTTCAAATAATATAGCGCAATCTTTTTGAACTTTTCCTGCTTCCTGTAATTCACCGCCTCAAAAGGCTGGCCGAAGGCATCGCCGGTTCGTGCCTTCACCTCGACAAAGACTATGGTGTTGTTATCCTTAACAATAATATCCGCTTCTCCCAGAGGCGTCTTATAATTGCGCTGAATGATTTTATAACCCTTTTTCTTTAAAAAATCAGCAGCAATATCTTCGCCTTCATTGCCGAATGTTTTCATTAGATGTCCCCTAAGAAGCCTTCCCTTTCTTCGCCCACCTTCACATCTTCTCCTGCGAGCCGTTCAAGCAGGACAGGTATTCCCTCTATGTCCTTTATGTCCTTCTGACAGAGGATTTTTATTATCTCCCTGAAAGGAGAGAACTCTTCCCACAGTCCCTTTAAATGTCCCGAGACATTTTTATGCAGGCTTTCGCCTTTCTCATCCCAGTCCATAAGGAGGATTATCCTGTGGAATCTCTCCGCAATGTCGTCGCAGAATTCATAAAGTCCCTTGCCGGTGTGAAGGGTGATTATCTCGCCTACAAGACCTATCTTACGCAATGCCCGGACATCACGCCTGCCTTCGACAATAATAGGGATTCTCTTATTGATCTCGTAAAGGGTCTCGAAGACCTCTTTCAGCCTCTCCGTCCGCTCAAGGTCATACATGATATTAAAATTATACTACAAGATAGCCGAATCTCTTTTTGAATTTCTCAGGAGTTAAATTCGCTGTCTTTGCGAGGCGCTTTAGATTCTCGCCTTTAAAATCTTCTTTTTCGAGGCGTATCATATATTTCCTTCCGACTTCGTAGGTCTCCGATGTGATGTCCACCTTTCTCACTTTTACCCTTCCGGTGGAGTGATTTATTATCTCTACGAATGGTATTGGCCTCAGATGCCCTTCAAAAAAGGTTATCATCGAGCCTGTGCCGCCCCTCAGCAGATAACGCACAGCGCCGTAGCCTAAATTCCTCGTATATTCGGCATCGAAGGGAATGGGGTCTGCGGCCCTCAGTTCATAGCCTATATTTTTGTCCACGATAGTAACCTTAATGCCCATAGAGTCGAGAGTTTCTTTTACGAGGTGTTTAAGCACCCTTCCGAGTTGTATCTCCGAAAGCCTTATCCTGCCGGTCTCGTCCTTTTCCAATTGCTCATAACGTTTAAGTTCTTCGAGGTCGAATTTTTCCGCTATTCCTTCTGCAAGGACTGCAATGCCGTGATCCTTTCCCATAGAAAGCCTTTTGATTATTGCGCCTGCGAGCATGTCGGCAACGGTTTGCAGCGGAAGCCTTTCTCCGAACTCTTCAGAGACAAGCGTTACAGTTGCGCCTGCCGCTTTTCCTATGCCCAGCGCTAAATGTCCCGCGTGTCTGCCCATAGTTGTTATAAAATACCAGCGGCCTGTTGTCTTTGCGTCTTCCATTATGTTCTTGACTATCTCTACTCCCCAATGGCGCGCGGTCTGGTATCCGAAAGTGGATACGCCGCCCGGCAGCGGAATATCATTGTCTATGGTTTTCGGCACATGGACTACGTTTATAGATCTCCGCGCCTCTTTTTCTATCCAGTTTGCCATGAAAAGGGTGCCTTCGCCGCCGATGGTAACGAGGTATCTAATCCTTAGCTGTTTAAGAGTGGACATTAAGACCTTGAACTTTTCTTTTGCCCTATCAGGATAGTCTCGGGAGGTTCTGAGGATGGAGCCGCCTTGGGTATGGATTCTCGATACGGAGTCGATGGAGAGGGGAATTGCGCTGTTCTTGTCGCCGTTGAACAGGCTTTTGAACCCGCCCATAATGCCGACAACGCGCTTGCCTTCGTTAATGGCCTCGATGGTCGCCGAGCTGATAACTCCGTTTATGCCCGGCGCAGGCCCCCCGCCGACTATAATGCCGACAATGTCTTTAGATTTAGCGGGCATATATTTTTACAATCCCAGCAGACCTTTATTAATCTCTTTCTTAACCGCCGCCGGCTTCACGGACTTCTTTACAATATCCTTTGTGCCGCCGACTTTTAATTTCCCAAAAAGCAGGCCGAACTTTGCCTCAAGCTCCTTCATTATCGGCTCTTTTACGCTTGCCGGCAGGTCCCACCATTTCTTCTTGGTTGTGCCGAATCCCTTTTTCCGTGTGCTGTAAAAGAACTGCTCGTCCGTCTGCCCTTCTTTTCTTTCTTTCGCGCATTCCTGCTTTAGGTATTCATAAATCTCATTCTTGAAATCGGCAGGAAGGTGTCTGCTGTCATAGATCATGTTCTGGAATCCGGTTGCAAGATGCACCTCCGAGGTCTCTGTTTCAGGGAACATATTGAAGGCATCTTCGGGGAGGGTCGATGCGCCGTGCTGCACGCATCCCGAAAGGCCGTAATCATTTCTTGCGAGGGCCGAAAGAGTCCTTAATGTCTCGAAGTCTATCTTCACCTTTGCGAGGCTTCCGTCAGGAAGCACAACTCCGCCGTGGCTCGTTCCTGTCTGAACGCTGAGCTTGCTTAACCCCTTTGTGCCTTTAAATATTTCTTTAAAGCCGTCGAGATATGCCCTCAGTTCATCGGGATTGCTGTTTTTTCCGCCTATCTCGCCTATCTCGCCGCCGATTGAAACGTCTACTCCTGAGGGCTGTAACTGTCTTACATGCTCTGCGAGTTCCGCTGTTTTTTCGAAATTAGGCCGCTGCTGTTCTTTTGTTGTAGGCCTGTCGAGGTCAACGAGAGTGGATGAGTCTATGTCTATGTTGTAAAACTCGGCATCGACAGCCTCCGCGATAAGACCCTTTACATAGTTCGTCTCCGGCTCGGGGCCGCTCAGATAATTTTTCCTTACGAGCTGGAAGTGGTCTCCCTGAATAAAGACAGGGCCCTCAAACCCCTCCCTTACCGCAGCGGCAAGCACGACAGTAGAATATTCTATGGGACGCTGCTTTGTATATCCTATCTCGGACCGGGCAATCTCGAAGATCATCGCGCCTACATTCATCTCGATGGCCTTTCTGAAAACTGCCTTTGCGGTATCATAAGTGAGCCCTCTTATATTCATTGCCGGAACTGTAAATCCTGGATAATGCCTTCCCATCTCTTCATAGAGTCCCTGAATGGATGCAGGCACGGCGCCGCATGCCTTTGCGACCTCTTTTATGAGTATAAAAAGCGCCTTTCTCTTTTCATCGTCGGGTTCGAACACCGCGTCATAAATAAGGCCGTCCATTATATTCCTGACCGCGTTTTTGTCCTTTACGGAAACGGAACCGTCTTTGATTTCTATAATGTCTCTTAGCCCCTTTAAAGACATAAAATCCTCCCTCTAAAAAGTTTTGAACTATTATACCAAATCCCGTTTCATTTGACATTAAGCCTGATAACAGGAAATAATTAAAGCATGAGCCAGAGATTTAACGCATTCGGCCCGTATCTTAAAAGAGAATTAGGCAGTATTGTCTACAAGGTAAACGTGGATGCGGGATTCACCTGCCCGAACAGGGATGGAACTCTCGGGGTGACCGGATGCATCTACTGCAATAACGACAGTTTCAGGCCTTCAAAGTGCAAGCCCGAACTTTCAATTAAAGAGCAGATAAAAACCGGCATTGCATACCTTTCAAGGAGATATAAGGCGGAAAAGTTTCTCGTATATTTCCAGCCTTACACCAATACATACGCGCCGGTGGAAGATTTGGAGCGGCTTTACAGGGAGGCATTGTCCGGGCCCTCCGTAATCGGCCTTGCAATAGGCACGCGGCCAGATTGCGTGGATGAAGAAACGATAGAACTCCTTCAAGAACTTGCGAAGGATAAATTCATCTTAGTCGAATACGGATTGCAGTCGATATATGACAGGTCTCTCGAATATATACTCAGGGGACACGATTACCGGACATTCCTCGATGCCCTTCACATAACCGCAGGCAGAGGCATTCATATCGGCGCGCATGTTATAGCCGGTTTCCCGACAGAGACGATGGAAGATACGCTTGCAATGGCGGATGAGCTTTCAGGTCTCCCCATAGAGTTTTTAAAAATACACCAGTTGCAGATAGTGAAGGATACGCCGCTTGCCGCGCAGTATGCGAGGGAGCCGTTCCATACTTTTGAATACGAGGACTATCTCGATTTCCTGGTGGATTTTATCGAGCGTCTGTCGCCTGAAATAGTTCTCCAAAGGCTGTTTGCCACAGCGCCGGATGACATTCTAATTGCGCCTTTGTGGGGAAAGACAAGACAGCAGATAATCAGAGACATAGAAGAGAGGTTTATCAAAAGAAATGCTTTCCAGGGCTCTAAGCGCGTGTGTTTACGGCATTGACGCGCATTTAGTAGAAGTCGAAGTAGACATTACATCTAAGGGCCTTCCCCATTTCTCGATGGTGGGCCTTCCCGATGCCGCGGTCAAGGAAAGCAAGGACAGGATAAAGGCCGCCCTCAAAAACATAGGCTTCAATTTCCCCTTAAAACAGATAACCGTAAACCTCGCCCCCGCGGATTTGAAGAAAGAGGGGTCTTCCTTTGACCTTCCTATCGCAATAGGAATAGTCGCAGCAGAAGGAGCGATAACGACGGATTCCCTCGGAGAGTATCTCTTAGCGGGAGAGCTTTCACTCGACGGAAGGATAAAGCCCATCAGGGGAGCATTGCCCATAGCGCTGGAGGCAAAAAAGTTAGGATTAAAGGGAGTCGTCCTGCCCAAGGAAAATGCGGCCGAGGCAGCGGTAGTAAACGGAATAGATATCTTCGGCATGGAGAGCCTTCCTGAAGTTATAGAATTTTTGGGCGGGATTTCACAGCGGGAACCGTTTTCTATAGACATAAATGCAGCAATGGCCGAAAGCTCCCTCTATGAAGACGACTTCTCCGATGTCAAAGGGCAGGAGCATGCAAAGAGGGCAATGGAAGTCGCAGCGGCAGGCTCGCACAATATGCTGATGGTCGGGCCGCCCGGGAGCGGAAAGACCATGCTTTCAAAAAGGCTCTCTACAATACTGCCTCCGATGACCTTTGAAGAAGCGCTCGATACGACAAAAATACACAGCGTTGCAGGGCTTTTAAAAAACGGGCAGTCGCTCCTCGCAATAAGGCCTTTTCAATCCCCGCATCATACAATTTCGGATGTAGCATTGATCGGCGGCGGGCAAACTCCCCGGCCGGGCGAAGTTTCGCTTGCGCATCACGGAATATTATTTTTAGACGAGCTTCCGGAGTTTAAAAGGAACGTCCTTGAGGTCTTGAGACAGCCTATGGAAAACGGCCTTGTGACTGTTTCGCGGGCAGTGGCGTCCGTTACTTACCCGGCGCAATTCGTACTCGTCGCAGCCATGAACCCCTGCCCCTGCGGATATTTGGGGGATTCGAGGCATCAATGCACATGCACCCCGCGCATGATCAACAGATATAGATCGAGGGTCTCCGGCCCTCTGCTTGACCGCATAGATATCCACGTAGATGTGCCTGCGGTTCCTTACAAGGAATTATCCAACGAGCACGCCGGAGAAAAATCGGAGGTTATAAGGCAGAGAGTCGCGGAGGCAAGGGAAAGGCAGCTCAAGAGATTTAAGGGTGAAAGGATATTCGCCAACGGCCAGATGAAGACAAGGCATATGAAAAAGTATTGCAAGCTGGCGGAAGACGCCCACGCCATTTTGGATGCGGCAATGCAAAAGTTAGGATTGAGCGCAAGGGCGTATTCGAGGATATTGAAGGTATCGAGAACAATCGCGGATCTCGAAGGCTCCGAAGACATCCGCAGCCACCACGCCTCAGAGGCGATACAGTACAGGACGCTGGACAGAGGGCAGTATTAAGCGCTTGAGCCTATGGATCTTTAACCTTGCGATAACGAGTAAAATCATTTATTGCTATCCCAAATCCAGCGATAAAAATCGCACATTGTCATGGTGAGCCCTTCGGTACATGTCATCCTGAGCCTGCCGAAGGATGGCAGCACTCAGGGCAAGCTTTGTCGAACCATGAGAGGCGATTCACCCTTCGACAAGCGTTCGACTGAGGCTTCGACAGGCTCAGCCTGACATTGCTCACGCCGAAGGCTCAGGGTGACAGTTTTTCAATTGATTGCAAGTTTATCGCTGGATTATGGGACATTACCTCT